>DATKVG010000019.1:0-37834 GCA_035530195.1 Bathyarchaeia archaeon
GCCTGCAAATGAGCTCTTCCTGCTAAACGGCTGCATGCAGGCGAGACGCCCGCACCACAACATCAGCCCGACTACTTGTGCTCACGCTGCAGTAACCCTGCGGCTGCAAGCCCCACAGCGAGTACGGCAAGGCCTGCCAGCGACAACGCGGGGAGCGGCGGGGCGCCGGGGATTTCTTCAAACACGGCGGTGACGTGGGAATCTTGGCTGAGACTAACCGTGAATTCAGGATCGGTGCCGGGGAAGTCGCCTTGCCATTCTACAAACGCGTCATGATTTGGGAAATTGGGCGCAGCGCGGAGTGTGACAGGTGTGTCCGACCAATAAAACTGGCCGGGTGGGGTAAGCGCGATGTTGCCACGTCCGATGACGTCCACGTCCAAATAGTACAGGAACGCCATCCGGTACTTGGCCAGAAAGTGGTCGGCTTGTCCGTGAGAGGTCAATGTTGTCTCATGGGGTTGGCCGCTGGCGAACGTGTGGCTTTCGCTGAACACGCCGGATAAGAGAAATGCATCCTCACCGGGCAAAACGTCTATGTCGCACCACTGAGCCACCGGGCGGGCGATCAAATCAAGGTTGCTGGTCGTTCCTAAGGCGCCATCCGACGAGAAGGGAATAACGCAAAATGGTTCAGAGTCGGAGCCGGGACACATGAGAACATATCCTGAGCCATCAGGCCTTGCGGTTACGTCAACGTCGGAAGGCACGGGCGGGCGTGGCAGAGTCACGGTCCAGATGCATTGTGCGCTCGAGGTCCACTTCTGCAGTGTGTGTTCTTGACCAAAGTACCAATTCGGATTCCTGACCACGATGAAATCGTCTGTGCCTGGGACAGAGCAGATGGCGCCCCGATGCGAAAAATCCGGATTGGTCCAAACCAAGGCGCCATATCTTGAGAAACAATCGAGCGTGTCTGTCAAGGCTATGACTCCGTTGGAAAAGACTATCTTCTGATAGGTGTCCGGCGTACTAAAGACCCGATCCAGGTTCCGGACCCAGTTACAGTTGCCATCGGCGTCATAACATACAAAAGCAAACGTAGGCGGTATTGTTGATGCCCCCTCGCAGAACGCGGCAGACTCGGGGTTGGTTGCTATGGCATAGCATGTTCCATCCGGTGCCAGTGCGACGGCGGCCATGTACATCAGAACGTTGACTTCAGGCTCGTAAGAACTTTCAATGCCACGAACCCAATTAAGCGTGCCATCGGCATTGTGCGACGCCACGTAACCGTGCCAGCCGGCCGGATAGCTTAAGGTTGTCTCATTGGGGTCTCCAGGACCAAAAGTGGCTTCGGTATGGAACACTCCGCAATGAGCGAACCGGCCATCTTCCAAAAAACTGGCTCGGCTGTCGTCATCTTCAGGGTAAAACGTCACGACCTGGTCTGACAGTCCGATTGCGGTGGTTTTGGCCCAGAGAACCTCGCCGGTCGCTGAGCGCTTAATGGCGAACGCGTCGGCGGGGCCGAAGAAAGGGGGTTCCTTATCTCCCAAGTCAGCGGGATCGAAATGTCCCAATCTCGTTCCTACAGCAAGCGACGAACCGTCGGTGTAGCAGTGGAGGTCAGCAGAACGGTCATCCAACGGGGTGCCAGCTTGCTCAACCCACACGAGACGATTGTGGGCGTAGGTTGTCCCCGAGGCATCGCCCACACATACGGCGACAAACAAAACTCCGCATTGAAATGTTAAGAGACCTCCCGCCATGTTATCTTCTCCCTTGTCCTCATGTTCCCCATATGCGGGCACCTCAAGCGGGGATAGCTACACTTCTATTTGATCGTACGGCGGAACTACGGATGTGTCAAGAAAAAACGCGCGAAAACCATAATGTAATCGCGCTTACAAATGCGGCCGGGCGGTCGTCTCACCCTCACCGTCCAACACACGGGCTGCTTTGGTCACTACTGGCGGCCAACAAAGAGAGTTTTTCGAGGCGGGGGTTTAAGAAAAGTCTGGAGTGTTGAAAGGATCCAGTGGTCGGGACGGCGCGGGTTGGAAGACCGCGCTTACTTGCACGGTTGCGGTGCAGTCTTCTTGCGGAAGAGTACGGCGAAGAAGACAATCGCAACGGCGACGAGCGCGAGGCTGAAGATCTGCTGGAGAGTGAGCGGCCCGTAGGTGGGGTTGTGGTCGCCGCGGATGAACTCCATGAAGAACCGGCCCGCGCCGTAGATGATGAAGTATGCGGGGAACGTCAGGCCGTCGATGGGATTTGGCTTTGCGGCACGTGCGCGTTTGCGCAGGTACAGGAGCAACGCGCATGTGGCGAGCAGGCCAACCACGCCGTACAGTTGCGTGGGATGGACCGGAAACGACCAGTCTTCCGCGTGGACGCCGGGGTAGCGGTAGAAATGGTCGAGCGCGGCGGAGCTGCCGGGCGGGAACCGGATGCCGAGCGGGCAGTCGGTCCGGATGCCATAGCAGCAGCCGTAGAAGAAGCAGCCCAGCCGGCCGAACGCGTGGGCCAGCGGGATGTAGGGCATGACGATGTCGGCCGTTTTCCAGAAGTTGAGATTGTTCCGCCGAATCACCCACCAGGCGTAAAGGATAGCCGGCGCGAGGGCGCCATGGAACACCAGCCCGCCTTCCCAGATGGCGAACCAGCCCATCGGGTTGCTCCACGAGTATTCGCCGGGGTACAGGATGATGTGCATGATTCGAGTCCCGGCCAGCCCCAGCAGCAGCACCCACAACGCCGAATTGCTGATCAGCCTTGCGTCGATGCCGACCCGCTCGGCGTCGCGCTGGACGAAGTACATGCTCAGCAGGAAGCCCGCGGCTATCAGGAAACCGTAGGTGTGGATGGTGATGGGGCCAAGTTCAAGCAGTGTCGGGTACATCGTGTTTCCCAAAGAAATACCAGGTAACGATCAATAGAAACACGCCGGTGCAAATGGCCGAATCGGCCACATTAAACGCCGGGTAATATTTCCACGGAAAGTCGAACGGCACGAAATAAAAATGAAACTGGAGGAAATCCGTTACCGACCCGTGGATCACCCGGTCCAGCAGGTTGTTGCCAACGGCCCCGCCGGCGATCATGCCATAGGCAATCGATTGGATGCGGGAACGCGGATCGAGGTACTGGAACAGGTACAGCAGTACGAACATCGCCAGGACCGGCGCGGCATACGCCATGAACCGGTTGTGGTGAAACATGCCCCCGACAAGCCCGGGGTTGCGCTGGTGGGTGATCTGGAAGAAATGCGGCCCCGGTCCACCTGGTATGAACCGGCCTTCGGGTACGTAGGCCAGTATGACGGCCTTGGTGATTTGATCCAACACGACTACGGCGAGCAAAACCGCCAGGATCAGTATGATTTGCTTCTTGCGGGGCACGGTTCGAGCCTAGAGGCTCCCCTCTTTTTCGAGTTTGGACTTGCACTTGATGCAGTACCTGGCGGCCGGAAACGCTTCAAGCCGTTTTCGCGGAATAACCTCTTCGCAGCCTTCGCAAACGCCAAACGTGCCGTTCTCGATCCGCTGGAGGGCATCGGACACCTCACGCAGCCGCTGGCTTTCGCCGGTGGCGATGTTGAGCGCGGTCTCGCGCTCGAAGTTGTCGGTGCCGGTTTCCGCATAGCTATACAGATCGCCCGTGGCCTCGCGCACAGACTCGTGCAGCGCGCTCTCTTCAATCTTGCGAATGCCTTCACTGAGCCGATTCAACTCGCCCATGAGCATTTTCTCGAACTTCTTGGAGTCCTTCTTATTCATCCGGCAATTTCTCCCAGTTGCTCTTCACACCGGCGGCAGAGGGTCGGATGTTCTGCGCTCCGCCCCACCGAATCTCGGTAATTCCAGCACCGCACACATTTCTTGCCCGAGGCCCGCTCCACCTCGACCACCAGCCGCGCTTCGGCCTCGGCAGCCTCTTCGGACACCGGGTTTATCGAACATTTCGACACGATAAAAATCCACGGCAGTTGCGCCTCGTACTTCTTTAACAGACGTTCCGCGCGCGCATCGCCCGGAATTAACGTCAGCGCCGCCTCCAAAGATGACCCAATCACGCTTTTTCTCCGCGCCTCCTCGAGCACCCGCGACACCACCACCCGCATCCGCAAAAGGTCGTCCCAAGTCGCCTCGGCCGTATCATCCAGCACATGCTCGGGCCGGGCCTGCGGGAACTGCGTCAGATGCACGCTCTCGGCCTCGCGAAGATGCGCCGGCAGGAACTCGTATGCCTCGTCGCACGTGTACGGCAGGATGGGCGCCATCAGTTTGAGCAGGTCGGTCAGGATGCTCGAGAGCGCCGTCTGCGCGGCCCGCCGCTCCCTTGATTTGGCCGCAAACGTGTACAGCCGGTCCTTCAGGATGTCCAGGTAAAACGAGCTGAGGTCGACGGCGCAGAAGTTGTGCACCGCGTGGTAGATCAGGTGAAACTCGTAATCCGCGTAGGCTTTCAGGACGCGCTCGCGGAGCAATTGCATCCGGTGCAGGGCCCACTTGTCCGCCTCCTCGAGCTCATTGAACGCGACGGTGTCGGCCTCGGTGAAATCGTACAGGTTGCCCAGCATATATCGGAACGTGTTGCGGATCCGCCGGTAGGCGTCTTGCATCCGGGTGAGGATCTCGTCGGAGATCCGGATGTCCTGCCGGTAATTCTCGCTGGCCACCCACAGCCGGATCACGTCCGCACCGAGCTTATTGACCATGTCGTCCAAGCTGATGACGTTGCCCAGTTTCTTGGACATCTTCTTGCCTTCGCCATCCACGACATAGCCGTGGGTGACCACGGCACGGTACGGCGGCTCGCCCTTGACGGCCACGGCCGGGATCAACGACGACTGGAACCAGCCACGGTGCTGGTCGCTGCCTTCGAGGTACATGTCGAACGGCCAGACCAGGTCCGGGTGGCCGTCCAGCACGGCCCGGTTGCTCACGCCCGAGTCGAACCACACATCGAGGATGTCGGACTCCTTGCGGAACCGGGCGCTGCCGCACTTGGCGCATTTGGCGCCGGCCGGCATCAGGTCTTTGACGTCCGAGTCGAACCACCGGTCGATGCCGTCGGTGGCAGACAGCGCCAGTTGCTCGATCTTGGCAAGACTCTCGGGGGTGGCGTAAACCTCGCCGCAATCTTTGCAGTAGAACACCGGGATCGGCACACCCCACGCCCGTTGCCGGCTGACGCACCAGTCGGGCCGCTGGGCCACCATCGACCGGATTCGCTCCTGGCCCCACGACGGCACCCAGGTGACTCTGTCGATGGCTTCGACCAAACGTTCGCGCAGGCCGGCGTAATCGATCAGGATGAACCACTGCGGCGTGGCACGGTAGATGACCGGGTTGTTGCACCGCCAGCAGTGGGCGTAGCTGTGCGTAATCTTGCCCGCCCACAACAGCACGCCCGACTCCCGCAGGTCTTCCAGGATCCGGCTGTTGGCGTCAAACACGTTCAAACCTGCATACGGCCCCGCCTCTTCGGTAAAGTCGCCACGGCCATCGACTGGCGAGAACGGCGGAATCCCGTACCGGGCGCCCACCACGTAGTCTTCCTGGCCGTGGCCGGGTGCGGTATGGACGTTGCCCGTGCCCGCCTCGAGCGTCACGTGCTCGCCCAGGATGATCGGGCAGATCCGGTCCGGGAACATGACGTGACGGTACTTCAGGCCCTCGAGTTCGGCCCCCGAGAATTTTTTGACAATCTCGTAGTCGGTAATGCCGCACTCCGCCAGCGCCGCCGGCGCCAGAAAGCTCGCCATGATGTAGGTTTCATCGCCGCCGCGCGTGCGCACCTTTACGGACGCGTATTCAAAATCAGGATGAACAGCAATTGCCAGGTTCGCCGGAAGCGTCCATGGCGTCGTCGTCCAAATCACGAAATGGACCGGCCCCTCGACGCCAGGCACGCCATCAACGGCCTCAAATTTCACATAAATCGAAGGTGACGTGTGGTCGCCGTACTCGACTTCGGCTTCCGCCAGGGCCGTCTGGCACGTCGCGCACCAGTAAATCGGCTTGAGGCCCTTGACAATGCCGCCCGTTTGATACATTTCGCTGAACACGCGAATAATTGTCGCCACGTAACCTGGGTTGAGCGTCAGGTACGGGTTTTCCCACTCCCCAGTCACGCCCAGCCGCTTGAACCCCGCCCGGTGGATGTCCACAAACCGCAGCGCAAACTCCCGGCAACGCCGGCGGATCTCGACCTGCGGCAACGATTTGGCTTCCTCGCCCAAGTCGGTGATGACTTTGAATTCGATCGGCAGACCGTGGCAATCCCAGCCCGGAACATAAGGCGAGTCAAACCCCGCCATCTGCTTGGACTTCACCACGAAGTCTTTCAGCACCTTATTGAGGGCGGTTCCTGCGTGAAGCTCCCCGTTGGCGTACGGCGGGCCGTCGTGCAGCACGAATTTGGGCCGGCCTTCGGCCAATTTGCGCATTTTCGCGTACAATTCCGCCTGGTCCCAACGCGCCAGCCGTTCCGGCTCGCGTTTGGCAAGGTCGCCACGCATCGGGAACGGGGTGTTGGGAAGGTTTACGGTCGCCTTATAGTCCATCGTAGCCATACAAGTATATTCTGTCACTCCCAAAAGTGGGGTGGATAACGCGGGGTAAAAAAGAACGCGGGACTTTACCACACTATACGGTGGAAAATCAAGAACATGTGGCCATATCTCGTGCAAACTCAACGGTATGCAGAGGTTAGGCCCCCACTTCAACTCGCCTGCCCGGCGGCACGCCCGCCTTGCCCTATTCCGCCAATTGCATACCGCGCTTTTTGCGTTGGTTTGTCAGGTTCTGTAGACTTGCCGCGTTATGAAGAAGCAGCTCATCATCACGACTCATGCCGAGTTGGCCAAGCAAGACCGGGCGTTTTGGCACGCCTGCACACCCGAGCAGCGCCTCGATGCCGTCGAGATCCTCAGACTCCAGGCCGGAAAATTCCTTTATGAATACCCTTCCCGACTTCAGAGAGTTGTTTCAATTACTCGAAAACCACCACGTTGACTACATGGTGATCGATGGTTATGCCGTGGCATTTCACGGGTATCCCCGATTTACTCAAGACGTGGACATTTTCTTCGATGCGTCTCTGGCAAATGTGACTCGAGTGAGGCAGGCTCTTATTGACTTTGGATTTGAGAAACAGGACCTCCCCGCCGAGGCATTCACAGCAAGAGGCAACGTTCTTACGTTTGGCGTGGCGCCGACTCGCGTGGATATGCTCAATGAAATCGACGGGGTGAGTTATGCGGAAGCCAAAGCGAACATCGTTCGAGGGACGTACGGTGACGTCCAAATCAATTTCATCGGCCGTGACGACCTAATCAGAAACAAGCTGGCCACGCGAAGGGCGCAAGACAAAGTGGACGCAGAACAACTGATAACACCGCCTGAATAGATTGGTCCCGATTCCATTTGACGAGGAGAAGAAAAGTGATTCATGATCTTATGGCGCATTGGCGCGACTACAACTGGCCCAGTGAACGGTTTAACGTCGGTTTCTACCATCTTGAGCGGCTTCCCGAGAACAGCCCCGAAGGCCGGATTGAAATTGACGGCGACAACGTGTTCTGCATGGTGCAAAATTATGAAACCAAGCCGCGCGACGAACAGCGGTACGAGGCCCACCGCAATTACGCCGACATCCAAATTGTCCTGCTCGGCGAGGAGTCGATCCTGTGGGCCCCGCAAAAAGAATTGACCGTGGTCGAACCCTACAAGCCGGATGCGGAGATGTATGCGCTCGACAAAGATCCCACCGACATCGTGCTGAAACCCGGCAGGTTCTGCGTCCTGTTCCCCCAGGACGCGCACGCGCCTTGCACCATCCACGTCGAAAAACAAAAGGTGCGCAAGGCCGTCGTCAAGATTAGGCTGTAGGCTGTAGACCGTAGACTGTAGGAAACGCAACAATGCGGGCGCTGCCCGCATTGTTCTTGCCCTCACGCCAGACTCTTTACCCTACAGCGCACGTAGGCTGTAGACCGCGGGGGAGCGTCCAAACCGAGCCGGATAAATCAGACTAGCCGTTCTTGCGAAGTGCGTGCAGGAGACCGTTCAGGACTCTTCCCGTTTCTTCACAGGTGTGTAAGACGCCGCCGCACGCCTCACCGGTGGCAAACTCCAGCCTGTGTACCAGCGAAAGCTGATACTCGAGTTCCCGGCATGATCCGTAGGCGATGTCCAGGAAGTGGACATAATCCGCTTCCGTATTTCGCGCACATCCCTCGACGATGTTTGAGGCAATCGAAACGGCACAGCGCCGCATCTGCGATACCAGTCCGAACTGCTCCATTTTTGGAAAGGCTTGAGTCAGCCTGTAGACGTCAAGGGCAAGCTTGTCCGCCAATTCAAATGCCCTCAGCTTCTTATGGTTCCTCACTGCAGGTCCTCTTCTTCCGTTACCTACAGTCTACGGCCTACAGTCTATAGCCTTCTCCTCATCCTCCGAACTTGTCTCGTAGTGCGGCCAACTGATCGGCGAGGAGCGTGTTGATCCGCTCGCCGGAATCGGACTGTTTGATGGGCTGGCGGCGTTCGCGCGGCTCGTGCCTGCGGGGCGGCCGGCCTTCCCTGTCCTGGCGATCGCGCGGCTCGCCGTCGCGGCTTCGGGACTCGCGGTCCCGGGATCTCCCGCGTTCATCTTCTGGAGTGCTAGTGCGGGCGACGCGCGGCCGCCGCGTTTCCTGGCCGCCCTCGGACCGTTGCGGCCGCCGCCGGGGCTGATCTTCGCGCCGTGGCCGGCTTTCCTGCGTTCCATCGGGCGGAGCTGCGGCGGCATCGGCGCGTTGCGGCCGCGCGTCGCGACCGTCGGGCGCCGCAGCTCGATTCACCCTGGGCCGTGACGGGCGCCGTGGCCGCGGCACGTGCAAAGCCTTGATCGACAGGGAAATCCGGGGGACGTCTTTGTCAACCTTAATGACCTTGACGTTAACGACGTCGCCGACCTTAATAATTTCGCGGGGGTCTTTGACGAACCGGTTGGACAACTCGCTGAGATGGACCAGCCCGTCCTGCTGAACGCCGATGTCGATGAACGCCCCGAAATCCGTCACGTTCGTCACGACGCCTTCAATGCTCATTCCTTCCTGCAGGTCGGCAATCGAGGCGACGCCTTCGATGAGTTTGGGGGCTTTAAACTTGCTTCGGACGTCCCGCCCGGGCTCGATCAACTCCGCGCGGATGTCGGCCATCGTCAGCGGCCCGAACACCTCGGTTTGGAACGCGGCGAAATCAATCTTGCCGACCAACTCGCGGTTCCCCAGCAGTTCCGCCACCGGCACGCCTACGCTGGCCGCCATTTGCTCGACAAGCCCATAGGCCTCGGGGTGAATCGACGTGGCATCCAGCGGGTTTTCTCCGCCGGGTATCCGCATGAAGCCAGCGCACTGTTCGAACACGCGCGAGCCGATGCCGTCGATTTCGAGCAGTTGGGCGCGTGATTTCAACCCGCCCGCGGCGGTGCGCGCGTTTACGATGTTCTGCGCCGTGCCCAGTTGAATTCCGCTGACGTAGCGAAGCAGCGTGACCGGCGACCGGTTCAAATCCACCCCGACACGGTTCACGCAGGCGGCGACGGTGTGGTGCAGGCCCTCGCGCAACTGTTTCTGGTTGACGTCGTGCTGGTATTGGCCGACGCCGACGCTGCGCGGCTCGACCTTAACGAGTTCGGCCAGCGGGTCTTGAATCCTGCGCGCGATCGAAACCGCTTCCCGCACCGACGACTCGAGGTCGGGAAACTCTTCCCGCCCCAGCTTCGAGGAAGCGTAGCTGGCCGCCGGCGCCGTGCTCACCGACACCGCCACGGGCCGCTGCCCGCTCCCGTTGACATGCTTGACGGCCTCAGCCAGGACCGCTTTGACGATCTTGACAATCTCTCCGCTGGCCGCGCTGTTGCCGATGCCGACCACGCCGACCTGGTACTGTTCGATCAGGCCCGCCAGCGTCTGCTGCGGGGTTTCAGCCCCTTCTTCGGGCTTGAGCGAGACCGCCTGGTGGTGGATCAGCGCGCCCGACAAATCGACCACGGCCACCTTGCACGCGCTGACCCCTTTTCCGAGCGCAACAACACCAATCACGTTGACAGCGCCGGCCGGCGGTCCCAGCAGCAGGTTCTGCGCGTTCTGCCGGAACACCCGTATGGCGTCGTCGTCGGCCCGTTTGCGCATCGCTTCGAGCACGTCGTTTTCGATCGAGGGCCGCAGGTGGCGCGTGTAGGCCTCGTGGAGCGCCAACCGGATATGCGGTTCAAAAATCGACCCTGCGGTCGCGACGTACTGCTGAAGCAGCCCGTTAAACGTGGCCTCGTCATCGAGCGCAACGTCAATCCGCAGCAAGCCTTCCTTGACGCCGCGCAAAATCGCCAGCATCCGGTGCGACGGCACCTTGGATACCGGCTCGGAGAATCCGTAATACGACTCGTACTTGGTTTTCGTGCCCTCGGCATTCTTCGTGGCGCGGGCGGTCAGCGTGCCTTCTTCGAGCATCTTCCTACGCATCGTGCTGCGGGCGTGCGGATCCACCGCGAACCGTTCCGCGAGAATATAGCGCGCCCCTTCGAGCGCCATCTCGGGCGACAGAATCCCCTTGTCCGATTTGACAAACGAGTCCGTGTGTTCTTCCAACGACTGGATGACCGGGAGCTGTTTCATGATGAAATCGGCGAGCGGTGTCAGCCCCTGCTCTTCGGCTTGGGTAGCCTTGTTCTTGCGCTTGGGCTTGAACGGCAGGTAGATGTCTTCGAGTTCGGTTTTGGTGGCGCACTGCTCGATTCGCTGCCGGAGCTCGTCGGTCAGCGCGCCCTGTTTTTCAATGGCGTCGAGAACAGTGTGGCGCCGGTTGGTGACACCGATGAAGTAGTTGTTGGCGTCGGCAATGGCCTCGATTTGCGCGTCATCGAGCCCGCCGGTCAGGTCCTTGCGGTACCGGGCAATAAAAGGAACCGTCGCCCCACTCTCCAGCAACCGTATCGCCGCCGTCACTACGTCTTGTTCTAGGCCCAATTCCGTTGAAATACGCTCAACAAACTTCGGTTGTATCATGACCTGCCGTGGCTCCAGTACCCGCAAACACAAGGAAGTCTACCAGAATTATGCAAGGTACACAATGACGCCGCGACCAATCGAGGTGACTTGCGGCAGATCGACTGCGAAGGACGGCGTGAAATCATGAAGGCCGCTGCGCCCGTGCCCGTACATTTGGTTTCCCAATAGTCTACAACAAATCCCGTTTGGATTAGAATTCCACCCGAAACTCGATATCCTCCGCCGTGTGCGCCCAACTCAGCAGCAGCCCGGAAGCCCGGTCCCACGCCTGCTCGAACGGCAGCGGCGGGTTCGTTTCAACGGCTTTCGGCGCAGTCGGCGCCAGAATCCGAGCCACCCCGCGCACGTTCACCGGGCCCCGCACCGTGAACGTCAGCACCTTGTCTTTATAAGACTTGCCGCGCACTCGGCCGGCCGCGGCCAGCACCTTGGGGCAACTACATTGCTTCCGCGCCCACGCCACGTCATACAGCAGCGCCCGCTGGCCCGGCGACAGGACCTTTTTCCGAACCACCGGCAAGGAGGCATCAAACAGGTCGACAAAAGGCCCTTTTAGCCGCAACGGCTCGTCTGAAATCGATTCGTCCAAGACGGCCGCAATTACATACGGGCCGCGACGGACCACCAGGTGGTTCTGCGGCTCGAACTGGGCGCCGTGGGCTCGCCCCTGCCGCGCCACCATCTCCGACACCACCGCCATCAGTGCCTGTGCGCCGTCATCGCGGCGTGTCAACGCGGCCGGGCTTGCCTCGACGATGCGCACGAAACCGTTTCCCACCCGTTCGGGGTTGCCGCGGGCAATTTGGGTGACGCCGAGGCGCGCGAACAGGTCGTCGTACGCTTTGGCCGGTTTGTTGCCCTGGTCGTTCCACCATTCCCGGACGGTGTGATACGGATCGGACCCGTCCTCGATGAAGATGAGGCCGCCGCCGTCTCTCACCCATTTGTCGAGCACGGCATGGTATTCCGGCTTGAGCGGTTTCTGCCCCTCGTACGTGAGCAGCAGCACCTTGTACGGCTTCAGGCACTCGGGGTAGATCGTGTTTTCGAGTTGCACCACCTCGACCGGCACGCCGTGCTTCACCAGCGGCATCGCCAGCCCGTAAAACGATCCCAGGTCGCCGTCGCTGGGCGTCGGCGCCGCCCGCTGAAACATCAGTGTGTCCGACACGATCACGCCGATGCCGCGCGTGGCGGTATCGTAACGGACGTGGGATTGGTCCATGTCGTTGAGCGCGTTGAAAACCGTCAGCAGTTCCGTGGCGTACGCCGGCGGAATTCCCTCGACCTCGCCGGGCGCGCCCCCTTCTTTCGGGTACCGGCCTTTGAAGATCCGGTCAGGCCACGGCATGATCTCGAAACGGTGCACCTCCGGCCAGAACAGCGACGCAATAACCGTACACTCGTAGTTGACCTTGTAGTCGCTCCACGTGTGGTTTGGGTTGTCCTCAACGGGATCGGCCAGAAACCACACCTTCTTGCCGGTGGGCCGCACCATGCCCAGCATCTGGCTGAATTCGAGCAGGCCCGCCTCGAACGTCCGCTCCTTGCGAACGTTCTGGTAGGAATTCGGCGAGCGTGCGGTGCCGGTCCAGACCTGCGCGATATACCCGTCGAAATCGGGTATGTCGCTGAGGTGCGATTCCGGGCTGACGATGCGCCACTGGGCGTAGTTGATCAGCGAGTGAGTCGGGACGTGGCATTCGATGGGCGGTTTGGACGAGTAGGCCTTGACGTGCGCAAACACGTCGCGAAGCGCGTTGAAATACAGTTCGTACTTGAGTTTGCTGGCCCGGTACTGCGCGTCCACCGACGAATCCGGCGCCTGCCACGGCTCGCCATAAAACTTCCGCCACTCGTTCTTAAACGCCTCGCTCCAGCCGGTGTTCGCCCAGTACTCCGGCTCTTCGAGATACACCGCCGTGACGCCCGCCTCAAGCGCCGGCTCGATGTAATTCTTGATGTACTCGACGTACGCCTGCGACGGCACGTTGTAGCCGACGGTCGTGCTGTTGCCGTGCATGTACAGCTTGCCGTCTTTGGCCGTCTGGACTTCGTCCTTTTTGAACGCGTCGCCCTCGCCGTAATACGAGCCGTAACCGCCCCACGCAATCCCTGTCATGTAGCTGACGGTGTAGCCCTTCTCGCGCCACAGCGACGCCCGTTGCGCAAACTCGCGGCTGCCGTAAACGATTGCGACATCCGCCCCGGAATCAATCTCCGGCATGTATGGCGAATACGATTGGAAGCAGGTGAAATCCCGACCCTCGCCAAGACACGGCAAAGCCAGCGTGACTGCGAAAAGACAGAACAAAACTCGCATGATAAGCTCCTCTCCCGTCCGGCAGATTATGTCGCCTCAGTGCGGACTGATCAAATTAGGCTCAATGATTATTCAACGTGAAGCGGGCAACAATGCGGTGGGGTCGCGCTCCCGCGCGACCGTTGTGATGGAGGAGGTGGAGTGGCTGTCGGTATTTCGTGCCGGTGGCTGGAGGCAGCGGCCGAGCAGGATCTCGACCCCACCGCATTGTTGCCTTGGGCCTGTGACTGGACGCCCGTGGGCGTGATATCATCGCGCCCAATGGAAGCCTCCGTTTACGACATACCGCCGGGCATCCGCCGCGCAATGGACTACGGCAAGCTCGCCGGGCCCGCACCCCGGATGCTGGTGCTCCGCAGCAGGTATTGGCTAGACGACGCCTGCATCCGTGCCGCACAGACGCTGGACTGGCCCGTCCGCACGGTACCCGTCACTCAGGAAGGAGTGTTGCCCCAGGAAAACATCGCCCAACTCCTGCAGTCGATTGTCGAGTTCCGGCCCGACTTCATCCTAACAGTCAACCTCGGCGGTATAGATGAGGAAGGCAGTTTGGCCCGGCTGTTCGATGAACTGCACCTGCCGTACGTCGTGTGGTTTGCCGACGACCCGCGCACCATCATGATGGACCGGTCAATCTACGCATCCCCGTACGCCGCCGCATTCACCTGGGACAGCGCATACTGCGGCTACCTCGCCGCGTGCGGGTTTCCGGTGGCGCGCACCCTGCCACTCGCAGCCGACCCGGCCCTGTTCAATTCCGGCCCAGCCTCATCGTGGCAGCACCCGCCGACGTTCGTGGGCAACTCGATGACCGCGGCAGCCCGGGCCGAGTGGGGATGGGTCAACCAACGGCCACACCTTGCCGCGGCAGTCAGCGAGGCGCTCGACAGCGGCCGGGTGACGCGCGAGCAATTCGCGCAGGGGCTGACCGCCCTGCTCGACCCGCCATTTGTCGCGAGTCTGGATGCACACGAGCGCAGGCACGCCGAGATACTCTTGTTCTCCGAAGGGACGCATCGATTAAGGTGCGAGTTTGTACGTGCCCTTGAACCTGAAGGTATCGACGTGCGCGGGGACAATGAGTGGGTCGAGTTTTTCCCTCGAGTCGGCGGCCCGATCAACTACGAGCACGACCTCACCGGTTTCTACAGGGCCTGCGAGGTCAATCTCAACATCACCAGCATCCAGATGGCCACCGCGGCCAACCAGCGCGTATTCGACTGCCCCGCCGCCGGCGGCTTCCTCCTGACCGACGCCCAACACTCGCTGGCCTCCCTCTTCGATCCCGATCAACTCGCCGTATTTCACTCGTTCAACGAGTGCCGCGACCTCCTGCGCTGGTACCGCGCGAAGCCGCGAGCTCGAACCGAGATGGTGACAAAGGCGCGGTTGCGCATCCTGGACCAGCACACCTACGCGCACCGCCTGCGCCATATCGAAGACACCCTGCGCCAGTACCTGAAGTAGCCGGCTTCGCCGAAGTCAAATGAGGCTCTGTAACCTTTACAGTGCCCCGTGCTGCCGAGAACTCAATGTTGCAACAACGTCACACACTGGGCGCCGCCGTCTCCCACGTCAACTCACAAGTCGACCTGGTAGACCCAGACGGTTTGCTGGATTCCTGACTCGGGAATAATGCCAGGCAACTTGGGATTATTTCTATGTTCATCGGTGAAGTATGAGACAACCCGGCCTTCCGCACGCAGAGGCATGGAGGTCTCGATGTCCAGGTAGAAGCGACGCGAGACTTCGCGTTTAAAGGGCGGGACGCCCAGAGCCTCGTGCATGGGACAGTCCGGGATTCGTTGCTCGAAAACAACCGTCTTGTGTCCTTCAATCTCAGCGTAACCAAGGACCTCATACGTGGCCTCATACAAACCTTCCAAGACCGTCGAAACCTGCTCTCCCTTTGAAAGCTTCCTGGAGGCGAAAAAATCCAGCTTGGCAGGCCATAAGCTCAGATAGCGTTCCACGCCCGGCGGCGGCTCCCATGCGCCAGTATCTTTCCATAGATAGGTCTGTGTTTCGCGCGCTTCTCTCCAGGTCCTCTTGTACGATCCAAAGTAGACTTGCGTGGGCTGATTGAACTGAAGGGACTGCTTAAAGGCTTCTTCTGCATCGTAGGCAACGGTTGATGTGCATTCGCCGTAATCTTGGATTCCCGCTTCAACGAGTATGTTGCCGGCCTCGTCCATGAAATAATGGAACATACCGCCATGAGCCTCGTAATCCTCGGCTGGCTGCATCTTCAGCCGAAACTCCGCGGGGACTTCCTCAAACTTCACATCCGTGAAGGGCTTGTTGATCTGTTGAATTGTTTCCTTGATTTTGGCGAGTTCAACGTCATGGACAGCCCGACGAGTGTCTGTGATGAGTTTGGCGTCCAGCGCGGCGGCGATTTCGTCATCAAGTGGCGCTGTTTCTTGAGGCTGACCGTTCTTTGTCGCTTCCGGCAGATCAACGTTAAGCGGACCGGGTTTTTTTGAGACGATGTCGCCGGTTGTATGCTTATAATAATGGGTGATTAGTAGCACCCCTATTGCGGCTACAACGCAGACAGCAAGCAGCAATCCAATCCGCTTCACTATCGCGCACTCCTTCTTTGTTCCGGATACAATGGCATTGCAGCTCCGGCAAAAGTTTGCGCAAGAAACCTGTTTCTACTGTCCAGGGCCTCCGGATTTCTTAACCGGTTTCGCGGCTTCGCCGGGCGTGCGCTTGACCGGCGTAAAGCCCATCCGGTTCCAGTCCACCTTTTTCTTCAGCACGGTTCCTTTGGGTTTGGACGCGGCGAAGTCGAGGTAGTTCTGGTACAAGATGCGGTCGACGATCTGCGGCGGCAGGTTGCAGCCGTTGAGTTCTTGGCCCGGTATCACAGGCGTGGTGAACTTCTCTTTCGTCAGGATGTCGATGTACGTCTGGAATCGGTCGCGCATCCACTCGCGCGTCTTGATGGTCTCGTCCGTAACCACGAGATCCGCCGCAAACATGAACCGGCTCGGGTATTTCGCAAAAATATCGCGAAACTTTTTTGGCGACCTTGAAATGCGCTTCAACCCCTCGATCAGGAATTTGTCGTTGCCGAAGCTGACGTCGCTATATAGGTTCGGGAACGTATCGAACAACTCGCGCAGCCGGTTATCCGCAATGCTCGACAGCATAAAGTGCGGGCACACCAGCTTGAGGTCCGGAAACTGCTCGAGCACCGCCACAAACTCTTCGGCAAACCCCGGCGTGGTCTTGGGACTCGGGTTCACGTGCAGGCAAACGGGAATGAAATTCTCCGCGCAGTATGCGTAGACGGGCAGCATCCCCGGATCGTCCATCGCCGCCAAATGAAACATGAACTGGCCCGTCTTACGCGTGATGAAGCCGTGACCGAGATAGAGCTTCAGCCCTGTGGCGCCCCGTTTCACGTAGTCCTTGAACTTCTCCAGTTTTTGCGGGTCGCGCGGGTCCATGGTCGGCCACACCTCGAACCGGCCCGGGTACTGCCCGCAGATGCGCAACAGTTCTTCGTTGTTTTCGTCGTACCGCGTGAACCCGAGGTTCTGATTGAGCGTCAACGTGAAAATGCTGCTGCCCATCAGTAGCACTTTTTCAATCTTTACATCGTCCATCGCCGCCAGCAGCGTCGCCGCATTTTTCAACCCCTTGATATGCTCGTGCACGTCGATGATGCGCGTCGGCTGATAAGCCTCATTCCCGGCAGGGGAAGGATCAGCCGGCGCGTCCGGCGGCGACATCGCCAGCGACAGCCCTATCATCGCCGCAATAACGCACGGGCCGCTCAAAAAAATACCCAACGCTTGTTTGTTCCTTCTATCCATTTCAGGCTCCACTCGGGCCAAGTGTAACATGCACGCGCCGCTCAGCCAAAAGATTCGCCTATTCGCGGAACACGCCCAGCCGGTATTTCTTCAGGATCTCGCGCCGCTCGATTACGATCTGCGGATTCGGGTGCAGCCGCTGGAGCAAGTCCTCGTTGGTACCGCCCGAGATCAACTCCGCACGTGCCGGCAAACGAAACACGTAACGCTCCGTCCATTTCAGCGTTCCGTAGACCGAGTTGACGGACGCCAGCAGGATAAACACAACTGCCGCCGCGCTCGCAACAACCTTGCCGCGCACACCCCTCAGCGCAAGAAACAGCAGCACCGCGTCGCACACCCATAGCAGATTGCCCACCGTGATATAGCGCGAACTCGTGGCCTGATCGATCCCGAAACCGAGCCGGCCCAAGCCCGTGGTGGCCGCGCCGCAGATCGCGTAGAACGCCAGCCCCCAGTACGGGGCGAGCGCGCGAACGCCCATTCGCGGGATCAGAACATAGCTGCATACCAGCAGAATGGCCAGGCCGACCGCGCCCACGGCCGCCGCGCCGAAACCGTCGTAATCCACAACGGGCGCGCCCAGGTACTGCAAGATGTACAGCGCAAAGGCAAGCGGCTCGTGCAGCGTGAGCCACGGCGACGGGTGATAGGACGGCGACTTGTAGCCATAAAAATAGACGGCCACCACGATCGCGCCCGCACAACACCAAATCGCCGCGTACGCCCACCGGCGGCGCCCTTCCGTTGCCGCCGCCAGGCAAAGAAGGCCGATCGGCCAAACCGACAACCCGTTCGCGAATGAGTAACTGGCCATAACACCCAATAAGATCCCGCCGGCCAGATGCGCCCATCCCAACATCGGCCACGACAGCGCCACAACCGTCCCGATCACCGCCAGCAAGTTCAAAAACATCAGGAACTGGCACGGCATGAACCAGTTTTGCCACTGGCTCAGCGAAAAATGCACAAGCGACAGCACCGGCGCAGCCACAAGCAGGTTCCGGCCCACCTCACGTCCCGTCGCGTGCAGTTGCAGCACCAGCAGCCCGAACGCGCCCGCTGCAAACACCACCGCCGCCCCCGTTTCGTACAGCATGTTCCAGTGTGTCAGCCGCGCCAACCCCAGCATGATCAGCCGCGGAAAAAACAGCCGGTGCTCGTTGTGGAGCGCGAACAGGTCGGCCAGCGACAGCGTGCCCTCGTAGGATTTGGGCAGGATCAGCATGTACTCCCACTCGTCCAGAAACGGGACATCGATATGGTAAAGGCGCAGCAGCATCACCAGGCCGGCCGGCGGCAAAAGGGCGATCAGAATTCCCGCCAACACAATTCGCCGGTGATGCAACCAGTTGTCACGCAAAGTGTTATGAGATTGCCCCGAGATCGCGGTTAGTTCCATGGCGGGCAACTTTTCCCGGCGGGCCGATACGTGCTATAATGTGTCACTCCTGTGTGAGCTTTCGCGGGCCGCTGAGCGCGGCCTCTGAGCAGGATCTTTTGACCCCGTTCCGCGCGGGTTGACTTCTTCAGAGCGTAAGCGTATATGGCTGGCCCATTTCCCAAATGGATAAGACAGACGTGGGGTTCGGGCAGCGATTTTGGCGTGACCAGGGGCATCTTGGACAGCCTCCAACTGCACACGGTATGTCAAAGCGCCCGCTGCCCCAATATCGGCGAGTGCTGGCGCCGCCAGACGGTGACCATCATGGTACTGGGAAACGTCTGCACGCGCAAGTGCGCGTTCTGCAGCGTCCGCACCACGCGAAGCGGGCAAACCGTTGCGCCGCCCGACCCCCAAGAGCCGGGGCGGGTGGCCGAAGCGGTCCGGCGGCTGGCGTTGCGCCACGCGGTCGTGACGTCCGTGACGCGCGACGATCTGGCCGACGGCGGGTCCGGCCATTTCGCCACGACCATCGAGGCGATTCGGGCCGCCAACCCGGGTTGCACGGTCGAAGTGCTGACGCCCGATTTCCGGGGAAGCCGGGAATCCGTCGAAACGGTGATCGCGGCCGAGCCCGATGTGTTTGGCCACAACATAGAGACGGTCGAGCGGCTGTATCCCGTTCTGCGGGACGCCGCACACGATTACGGCCGGTCGCTCGGCGTGCTGAAATCGGCCGCGGCATTGGCCGCGGCGACCGGCGGCCGGACGGCGGTCAAATCGGCCCTGATGGTTGGCCACGGCGAGACGCCGGACGAAGTCCGGGCGACCCTGTCGGACTTGCTCGAGGCCGGATGCGCGGCGGTTTGCATCGGCCAGTATTTGAGGCCGGGAAAGACCGAGCGCGAGGTGGCCGAGTATGTGACGCCCGAACAGTTCGAGGCGTACGAACGGATGGCCTACGCGATGGGTTTCTTCTTCGCGGTGGCCGGGGCGTTTGTGCGCAGTTCGTACCGTGCCGACGAGTTGGTGAATACACTGAAAGCGCGCGACTGACCCGCGAGTGCCATGTTGATGAAAAGGAAGGATCAACAGATGCGGTATGAAGTGACACTACCCGAGTTGGGCGATGATTCGGTGGACCGGGCGACAGTGACACTGTGGTTGGCCGACGAAGGTGACATTGTCAGCGAAAACGACGACCTCGTCGAGATGACCACCGACAAGGCGGCGTTCAGCGTGCCCAGCCCAAAAGCCGGCACGCTTATCGAGAAACTGGTAGACGAAGACGACGAGGTGTCTGTGGGCGACGTGCTGTGCATTCTCGAGATCTAGCCCGCGCCTGAGGTTGGAGGGAAAGGGCCGAGTAATGAAATGTGGAGTCGGCGTAATCGGTGCGGGGACGGTCGGCGGCGGGGTGGTCAAGACGCTTCTGGCGAATCGGGGGTTGATGACGGGCAAGACCGGCGTGGAACTGCGCCTGGCACATGTGGCCGAGTTGCGCCAGGATTGCCTCGAAGAATTTGACCTTACCGGCGTTACCCTAAGCGCGGATGCCGCCGCCCTCATCGCCGACCCGGCGGTCAACGTCGTCTGCGAACTGATCGGCGGCCTCGAACCCGCACGAAAGTTTATCCTCGACGCGCTCAACGCCAAAAAACACGTCGTCACGGCCAACAAGATGCTGCTGGCGCATTCCGGGCCGGAACTGGCGCGGGCCGCCATCGACAACGGCGTCGAGTTGCGGTACGAAGCCGCGGTGGCTGGCGGCATCCCGATCATCAAGGCGTTGCGCGAAGGCCTCGTGGCCAACTCGATCCAGGTGGCCTACGGCATCCTCAACGGCACCTGCAACTACGTCCTCAGCAGGATGACCTACGACAACATGGAGTTCGACGACGCGCTCGATCTGGCCATCCGCCTCGGGTTCGCCGAGACCCCGCCCGACCTCGACATCGAAGGCCACGATACCGCCCACAAATGCCAGATCCTCGCCTCACTCGCTTATTCGACCGAGATCGATCTCAAAGACATCTACGTCGAAGGCATCACCAAAGTCACCCACGCCGACGTCGCCTACGCCCGCGAAATGGGCTATCTCATCAAGCTGCTTGCCGTGATTCGGGCCGTCGACGGCGAGGTCGAGGCGCGCGTCCACCCCACGCTCGTGCCCGAAGACCACCTCTTGGCATCCGTGCGCAACGAGTTCAACGCCATTCACGTCACTGGAGACATCGCCGACTCCACCCTCTACTACGGCCGTGGCGCCGGACGGATGCCCACCGCCAGCGCCGTCGTCGCCGACATCATGGATATAGCCCGCCGAGGCGATGCGCCCGCGCCGGCCCCGTTCGTCTACGGGCTCAGGCGGCCTATCAGGGCCATCGACAGCCTCGCCGGCCGGTATTACCTCCGGTTCAACACGCTCGATGAGTCGGGCGTGCTTGGAAAAATCTGCACCGTACTGGGCGACCGCGGCGTCAGTATCGCGTCCGTCATTCAAAAAGAGCGCCACCAGGATGATTTCGTCCACGTCGTGCTGATGACGCACGAGACCGTCGAGTCGGCTGTTCGAAGCGCCCTTTCGGAAATCGACGAACTGGGATTCGTTCAAGAGAAAACGCACGTCCTGCGCGTGCTGTAGTTGTCGCGTTGCCTTTGGCGTTGGGAGAGTTATCATTATGGTTAACCGGGGCGTCATTGAACGGTATCGGGCCTACTTGCCAGTCACCGATTCCACATGCATCATTTCCCTCAACGAAGGCTCGACGCCCCTCATCCCCGCATACAACCTCAGCGGCACAATTCACCCCCGGCTCGAAGTCTGGCTGAAATTCGAAGGGCTCAACCCCACCGGCTCATTCAAAGACCGCGGGATGACCATGGCCATCACCAAGGCCGTCGAGGACGGGTTCAACGGCGTGATGTGCGCATCGACCGGAAACACCTCCGCGTCCGCCGCCGCCTATGCGGCCCGCGCCGGCATCACGTGCATCGTCCTCATCCCCGAAGGCAAAATCGCGTTGGGCAAACTGTCGCAGGCGATGATCCACGGCGCCCGCGTCATTCAGATAAAAGGCAATTTCGACCAGGCCCTCACACTCGTGCGCACCGTCACCAGCAATTACCCCATCGCGCTTGTCAACTCGATCAACCCGTTCCGCATCGAAGGCCAGAAAACCGGTGCGTTCGAGATCGTCGACGAGTTCGACGGGTTCGCACCCGATTACCATGCGCTGCCCGTCGGCAATGCCGGAAATATCACCGCATACTGGAAAGGCTACAAGGAATACCATGCCGCCGGAAAAGCCAAAAACCTCCCGCGAATGCTCGGGTTCCAGGCCGCCGGCGCCGCCCCCATTGTCCTAGGCCATCCCGTCGAAAACCCACAGACCTTCGCCACCGCCATCCGCATCGGCAACCCCGCAAGCTGGAAAACGGCCGTCCAGGCCCGCGACGAGTCCGGCGGCGTCATCGACATGGTTACCGACGACGAGATCCGCAACGCATACCGGATGGTAGCGTCATGCGAGGGCGTGTTTGCCGAGCCCGCAAGCGCCGCCGGCATCGCCGGATTGATCAAACTCGCTGAAAAAGGCTTCTTCGACAACGTTCAGCCCCTGGAAGGCGACAAAATACGCGTCACCTGCATCCTCACCGGACACGGCCTCAAAGACCCCGACAGCGCCATCAAGGCCGCCGAACAACCCATCACCATCGAAGCCGAAGAAGACGCCGTACTCGAAGCCATTGGCATCGCCGAGACCATAAACTCCGCTGAACCCGCCATGGTGTGAGTTCCAAGTTGCGGCAGTCTGTTGTGGTGCGGGCGTCTCGCCTGCACGTTTGCAGTCGATTGCGATTCGTTCTGAAACGCTACCCATCTCTGTCTTTTTTGCCTCGAATTCTGCAGGCGAGACGCCCGCACCACAACAGACAAAACGTTTCCTGTAGAATGGTTGCATGAAGGAGCGCATTGAAGTCATCCGCCTTCCGGGGTTCGTGCCTTATGTCGAGGGCTTGCGCATCCAGCAGGCGCGGCGCGATGCCGTCGAGCGCGGAGAAGCCCCCGAAACCCTTTTCCTGCTCGAACACGCGCCCGTGATTACGCTGGGCAGAAAATGGCAACCCAAAAACCTGCTCCGCACACGCGCCGAATACGCCGCCATGGGCATCGACCTCTGCGAAACCGACCGCGGCGGAGACGTCACCTGCCACGGCCCAGGCCAAATGGTCGCCTACCCAATCCTCAATCTGAACGCGGTGGCATCGCGCGCGGTGGGGTCGCGCTCCCGCGCGACCGTCCCAAGGCGCAAGCCGTCAATTCCATGGTACCTGCGCGCGTTGGAAGAAGTGTTGATTCGGCAGTTGGCGCTGTACGGTTTGCGCGCAAGCCGGTGCAAAAACCTCACCGGCGTCTGGGTCGGCGACGCCAAGATCGCCGCAATCGGCGTCCGGATCCACAACTGGACCACCTCACACGGAATCGCCCTCAACGTCAGCCCCGACATGGCCCACTTCCGCCTCATCATCCCTTGCGGCATCGCCGACAAACCCGTCACGTCCCTGCACGCCTTGTTAGGAAAGGGCACCCCCTCCATGACGGCCGTCATGGACGACTTCGAACGCGCGTTTCAAGAGATCTTTTAACCACAAAGAACACAAAGATCGCAAAGATTTTCTATATGGTCTTTGTACTACTAACCCTCAATTTCTTGTTGCGCCGCGCAAGACTTTGCGTACGTCTGGGACGCCCCCCGGCCACGCCACAGGCGTGGCCGAAAGGCGTCCCAACGGGGGTGTCTCTATGTTGGGTTTTTGGTTGCGGCACTGTCGCGTTGTGCTCTTTGTGGCTAAAGAAGATCAGTTTCCCAGCGCCTGCAATGCTTCCCGCGTTCGCGGCTGGTCGGGCTTGATCTCGAGCGATTTCGTGTAGGCTTCTTTGGTCCGCTTGACGTTGCCCCCCTGTCGGCTCAGGCTTCCTATCATGTTCCACGTCACGTAGTCGCCCGGCCCGAGAGCCGCCGCACGTTCCGCGGCACTGAGCGCCAGCGACATCTTCCCGGCACGCAACAGCAGCTTCGCATACGCCAGGTGATGCTCATGCGTTTCCGGGAACACCAGCCGCGCCGCCTCGAACGCCTGCAGCGATTCCGTCAACAGCGTGCCGAGCAGCCCCGCTTCCTCGTTCGACATCGCACCCAGCGCGTCCAGATCGTTGGACGCCTCGAGCACCTCCCCGTCCCGTACACGCGCCGCCGCCAAGGCCAGTTTTGCCGCGCGCATCTCCGGCTTCACTTCGAGCGCGTTCTGGTAACTCTCCCGCGCCAACCCATACAGCGACTGACGGCGGTACACCTCGCCCAGCCCGACGTACGCCCCCGCCACCATGTCCGTGCCCGGGTTCAACCCCACCGCCTTGTGAAACGCCGCCGCCGCGGCATTGGCCCGCGTCGGCCCCAACTCCGTCAGTGCATATCCCAGCGACGCCCACAGGCTCGCATCAGCCGGCTCGATCTTGGTCGCCCGCTCAAACGCGCTTGCGGCCAAGTCATAGTCGTCGTTCTTCAAGCACGCACCGGCATAATCGCGCAGCACCGAAACGTCATCCGATTTCCCCGCATCCGCTGCCGCAAACTGATCGCACGCATCCTTCAAATATTTTCGCGCGCTCTCCTCATGCGACCCCGCACCCTTGCCGTCGTTCTTGGATGCGGCCTCCGCCGCCACCTGCATCTCCGCCTTATACTGCGCCATCGCCGCACGCGCCGCAGATACATCCGCAACCGCCGGCAAAGACAAACAAACGGCCAATGCCCCAACAACCAATATCTTTGTACTCACAAGTCAATCCTTTTCCAGCCTGTTTCCCTTGAATTATGTCATTCGGATTTTACTACGCGACGGCCTCACTCGAAAAACGCCTGAACGTAGCGCAGGCGTCTCGCCTGCATCTTTTCCCTGAAAGCTCCGAATAGCGGCCTACCTTGTCGGCAGATGTTGCTTTACCCAGGCCAACGCGTCCGCGACATAGGCCCGCGTCAGCTTGTGTCCCTGATCGTACCAGATCAGCCGGGTATTCGGCCCTTCGATGTACTGATGGTATGAGGCTTCCATCTTGGCGGGGTCGTACAAATCGTCCTTCTTCCCCATGAGCATCAGGAACGGCGTTGACCCGATTCCCCACGCATAATCGATGGGCGCCGTTGCGCCGTAGCCCTCGCTGACCAGCGGCGGCACGCAGGCGACCGCTACCTTGATGCGCGGCTCGACTGACAACAGGAAAAACGAATCCATGCCGCCCATGCTGTACCCCACAAGGCCCACCCGGCCCATATCAATTTCCTCGCGCTGCGCCATGTAGTCCAATGCGCGCCGATAGTCCTTGACGGTTTGGACCGTAATCTCCGCGAAAGTGAAGAAGTTTTTGCGTGGCGGCGCCTTTGGATCTTCAAACGGATTCACATCCTGATAGTCGATCTCGTTACTTCGCTCGCCATGCGTCGCCGCATCCAATGCAAGCACCGCATAACCTTCCTCGAGAAGCGCTTTGCGCATTTCTCCGCCATTCATTATGTTTCCGTCCTCGTACCACCCTTCCTTGCTTCCCGACCACCCGTGCAGCAGCAGGACCAGCGCGTAGGGTTTTGGCCCCTTCTTCGGCAACTCCAAATAGCCCGGCACCAGAAACCTTTGCGCGCCCCGAAACACGATCTTCTGGCGTAACGTGTCTTCCCTATCACGTTCTTTCACCACCCGCGCCTCCAAAGGGATGCTCGCATCGTACACAAAAAACGGCAATCGCGCCTCAAACGCTTCCCTGCTGATGCGCGGATAGGGAGCCGACTCCTCCGCTACCGCAAGAAACGCACTCAATATCAAAATGCCGGCAAGACCAATATGAATTCTGGCGGAGTTAGTCAATAAGAATCCCTCCCTGCCCGTCAACGACCCAAATCGCTTGTTTGCGCAGAATGATATCACGGTTTACACGTTATTCTTCAGGAGATGATAGACATATCCGAGCGCTGTCGAGACGCCCGCCCCTACTCCACCGCCATAAGCTGGGACTGCCACAGCCGCCGGTGCAATTCGTGCAGCAGCGGGCCAAACGTTTCCGGCTGGTGGGCCGAGATCGGGATGGCCCCGTAGTTTTGCGCCAGCCCTGCGACCCGGTCCGGGTCGCATTGGTCGATCTTGTTGAGCACGACCACCGTCGGTTTCTGATCCAGCTCGAGCCGAGCAAGGATCTCCCGCACCGCCGGCCATTTCTCCTCGACATCGCCCGCCGACGCGTCCACCACGTGCAGCAGCAGGTCCGCTTCCTGCGCCTCCTCGAACGTCGTCCGGAACGCCGCCATCAGGTCTTCCGGCAGGTTTCTTATGAACCCGACGGTATCAGTGATGATGATGTCGCGTTCGTCGGGGAACCGCAGCCGCCGCGATACCGGGTTGAGTGTCGCGAACAGCGCGTTCTCCACCACCACCGAGCTTTCCGTCAGCGCGTTGAGCAGCGTCGATTTCCCCGCATTCGTATACCCGACAATGGCGACCGTCGGCAGGCCCTGGCGTGTGCGCATGGCCCTGCGTAGCTTGCGCCGCTCGCCCAGTTTGCCGACCTCGCGCGCCAGTTGGGCAATCCGGTCCTGGGCCCTGCGGCGGTTGACCTCGAGCTTGGTTTCGCCGGGCCCCCGGCCGCCGATCCCGCCCGTCAGCCGCGACATCGCCGTATGTTTTTCGCCGAGCCGCGGCAGCAGGTAGCGGAGTTGCGCGAGCTCGACCTGGATCTTGCCTTCCCGCGTCTGGGCGTGCTGGGCAAAAATGTCGAGGATAACCTGCGTCCGGTCGAGCACCTTCAAATCGGTGAAATCCGCGATGCTTCTCACTTGGGCCGGCGACAGGTTCAGGTCGAAAATGATCACCTCAGCCCCCACCTGCATCGCCTTGATGACCATCTCTTTCAGTTTGCCTTTCCCCATGACGAACCGCGGGTCCGCCGGACGCCGTTGCGCCACCCGGTGCACCGTCGCCAGCCCCGCGCTCCGCGCAAGCTCGTGCAACTCGGCCAGCGAATCTTCCGCCGCCGAGGCGGTGTCGTTGCCGACGTGCACCAGGACGGCCCGGTCGCGCGTGTCCCCCGCCAGCCGCGGCCGCCGCACCCGCTCGATTTCGTCTTCGATCGCGCGAATGCGTTCCGGGAAGTCGGCTGTCAGGTCGTGCACGCTCACCGGCGGCAGGATTTCCCACGGCAGGCCCCGCTCGTTGTCCGGCAGCAGGTGCGCCTGGAACACCCGGCCCGGAAGACCCGCGTCGACCACCTCGATCGCCGCCACCATATCCAGACGCAGCAGCGCCAAGTCCGTCATATCGTCTTCGGAGAGGGGTTCGTGATTGAGATGCGTATGGACCAGCCGCAGACCGCACAGCCGGTCCCGCCCCCGTTTATACGCATTCAAGTCCGGCAACGTCACCGCACGCGCATCTCCCACCAGCACCGCCTCGACGTGCCCGGCACGATCCAACAGCAACCCAACCTGCCGCTTGATTTCCAGCGAAATCTCCGTCAGCGCACGCGCCAAATCCGGCGCTACGACCATGTCCGAACGGCTGCGGCGGTGTTGCAGCTTCTCCAACCGGCGCAGCGGAAACGCGCTCAGCCCACTCGTATTACCAACCAGCCTGATGGTGTCCTCCTCTCAGGAGGCCTCCTGAGAAACGGAACGCCGGGCATGCGCGTACACACACATGCCCGGCGCGTATCGTTTTATAGGTACGAATGAGCGCCAAGACTACCCTTGAAGCATGATCCGGCGGATGATCTTCTGGCTCTCGACCGCGTCGAGCGTCTTCTGAGCCTTCCGTAGTTCGGCGACGTCCATTTTTTCCAGCTTCTTCCAGAATATCGATAAATTCCCGATAGCGATCTGGCAGGCATGGCATGGGTCCATGCGGCAGGCCATCATGTCGACAACGACATACCCGCGATACCGCGCTATCTTCAAATAGAGCAAGGCCTCCATTAATTCCCACATGTTGATGCTTCCGGGTACCATCATGTCGTCCCACAGCCTGTAGGAATCGCTGAAATAAACCTGAAACAGCTTATTGGCCCGCGTCAGGAACGCAATGGATTCCGCCGGATTCTCGAGGGCCATCAGCGAATGCGAGAAATTGACCGCCACGCCAACGTTTTTCATCGCGATTTCCTGGCACAACGACAGGGCTTTCCCCACCGACGCGACCGTGACGTGCTTTCGGGGTTCCCGCGGCTTGTATGCGATGGCCACATTGATGTCCGGGGACGCGTATTTGGCGATGGTTTTGATGGACGAAATCACCGTGTTCCAGTACGTTGCGTAATCGACGTGAAACGGGTAATCGAACCCATCGGTGTGCAGGCGCAGCGTCACTTCCGTGGCGCTGAGCTGGCGGGCAATGTCGACGGATTTTCGGCCTTCTTCGATGGCGGCGTTGCGCGTTTTGGGATGCTGATGACCGAACGCACCCAGCGCAAACCGCTTATCGTGCGTAAAATGCGCTGATACACCGGAACACAACAGGGCGTACTCCTTGAGTATCCGCTTCACCTCGCGAACCGGGAAATCCGGCGAAATATCGGTTTGCGCAATTTCAACCGCCTTGAGACCCTTGATTTTCGCCGCAGACGCAAGACGTTCCTGCGCACGCGGCGCATCCGGGCCCTGTTCGCCTCCGGAAAACACCGAAAGCGCGGCTGCCAGTTTCAGCGTCATGCTGGCCCGCCGATCACGTGCGCTGTCACGGCTGGTCAGCGCCTCCAACCCGGCATCATCTGGCTCGCGACCATGACTTTGCAACAGTAATACCCCTTCCTTCTACAGCTAACAGGAAATAATGTGGAAAAGCTTTGTAACCACATTACAGGGCGGAAATCGCTACTTCATGATATTCTAGATAATTAACATCAATTTGTCAATACTTTAAAATAACCCGTTTCTATGTCTAAGGTTACAGCGAACAGGCACCCCAACTTACCTAACCCAAAATAAAAGGAGGCGAGTGCGGGTAGCGGGGGGACTACCACAAAGCGCACTCGCCGGTGGTGGGAACCAGTCATTGCTGACTGCAACTAAGAGAGGAAACTGGGGGAACGGTTTCCGCTCAAAGCTATTACGTGTAACATGCCTCCATGCCCACCTAATTCCCGGCAAGAGAAGTTTTTTTGCCTCGGCACTTTTTCCTATACGTCCTATCGGTCCTTATAGGTCTATAGGCCCTATAGATTCGCCTTGTTGACACTTTCCCCCCTGACAAGCGACAATCAACCAGTTGGCCCGGATGGGCTTATGGGGTTTACCGTGGGCACTTTGCGCGTTGGTCTCGCCGTTTGGCTGGGGGCGTGTGCCGCGTTCGCGGCGGACATTGCCGCCGTCACGGACGCTTCGTTGGAACATGCCCTGCGCTTGATGACGTCGAACGAGGTGGTCTGGATTGGCCGGACCCCACAGTGGCCTTCTGCTCAGCCCGCGGGGGCGCAGGCCGCCATGTCCGTGCTCGTCGAGACGTTCCAAGCGGAAGACGAACAGACCCGGCTGCGGTCCCTCGAGGCCATGGCCAAACTCGATGCCCAACACAACGCCGATGTGTTTTTCAACGCCCTGGGCGATCCTTCCCCCACCGTTCGAGACGCCGCGGCTCGGGTGGTGGCCGGGTTTCCGCCGGATCAGGTGTTTGACCGCGTAATGCCGGCGCTGGCGGCGCCGGCGGGGCAGGCGGACAACACGCTGGCCCTGGCATTGCCGCTGTTGCGCAGCGTGCTCGAGCCCCGCATGCTCGACGTCCTCGAATCAACGGAAGAGACCGTGGACCGCCGGGCCGCCGCCGCATACAGCCTGGGCCTGATGGGCAGCGGAGCGGCGGCGCCCACCCTGGCCGAACTGGCCTGGGGAACCGATGAATGGCTGGCGTCGGTAAGCGCGCAGGCGCTCCTGACGATCCGCGACCCCGTCGTGATCCCCAAGCTGGCCCAACTGACCGCGCACCCGTCCGAGCAAACACGGTGGGCCGCACTCGAAGGTCTGGCCGCGATGGGCGGGCCGGTAGCCATCGAGGCCATCGGCAACGTCGCCGTGACGCGCCCCGCCAACGACAAAGAACTGAGCCGGCGCGCCGTCCAACTCCTCGCCGCCACCAAAGACCCGGGCGTCATACCGATCCTGATCCATGCCATGGACCGCAACCTCGCCGTGCGCCGGATTGCCGTCGACGCGCTCAGCGAACTCACCGGCAAAGATTTCGGCGATATGCCCTCGTTCTGGATCGAGTGGTGGGAAAAACGAAACGATCCCTCGCAGGCGCCCGAGCAAATGCCGGCGCAAAAACCCCTTTTTGACGTTGAATACATGGAGTGACACATATTAAGCTGGTGCGGTGGGAGGCGGAGACGGCTTTTCGATCAACGCGCATGCTTGGGGCGGTTACCTATGACGACAGTGCTGACGCAGGAACAACGCGACTGGCTGCGCCTCACCATGATCCCCGGAGTCGGTTCGACCAGTTTCATCCGGCTGCTGGCGCGGTTTCACACGCCGGGTGAGGTGCTTCGTGCTTCGCGGGCGGGATTGCGCGAGGTGGTCGGGCCGGCGCTGTCTGATCGGATCGCCGAATACGGCGATGCGGTTGACCTGGACGGACAGGAGCGCCTGATGGAGCAGTACGGCGTCTCGCTGGTGACGCTCGAAGACCCCGCATACCCGCCGCGGCTCGCCGAAATCTACGACCCGCCGCTCGCGTTGTTCGTGCGCGGCGAGTTGTACTCGTCCGACGAGGCCTGCATCGCCGTGGTCGGCACGCGGCGTGCCACGCCATACGGGCTGCGGATGGCCGAGAAGTTCGGCAGAGAACTGGCCGCCCGCGGCATCACCGTCGTCAGCGGAATGGCCATCGGCATCGATTCGGCCGGCCACCGCGGCGCGCTCGAAGGTGGCGGCCGGACGATCGCCGTGTTCGGCAACGGCGTCGATATCGTATACCCGCCGCAAAATGCCGAACTCATGGACAATATCACCCGCCACGGGTGCGTCATCTCCCAATTCCCCATGGGCGTCAAACCCGCCAAAGGCCATTTCCCATACCGCAACAGGATCATCAGCGGGATGACGCTCGGCACGCTCGTGGTCGAGGCCCCGCCGGACAGTGGCGCGCTCATCACGGCCCGGAACGCCGCCGAGCAGGGGCGGGAAGTGTTTGCGGTGCCCGGCCAAATCGGCGTGAGAAACAGCGAAGGCCCACACGCCCTGATCCGCGAGGGCGCAAAACTCGTCGAAACGGTCGAGGATATCGTCCTCGAACTCGATCTGCCCGCCCCGTGCCGCCAGACCCCGCGGCAAGAGGTTCAAACCACGCTGAGTGCCTCCACCGCAACCGGACCAACAACCGATGCCAAGCCGGACGCACGCTCCACAGTTGCGCCAACGCCCGAAAGCAGGCGGGACGCACGCTCCATAGCCGCCCCAAGCGCCGCCGGCCCACAGCGCGACGGCTGCACCACCATGGAGCTCGACATCCTGTCGGTGCTCTCGCCCAACGGCTCGTTTGTGGATGAAATCGCCGCGGCGTGCCGGATACCGGTTTCCGAAGCGCTCAGTTCACTCACGCTGCTCGAACTGAAAGGGCTGGTGCGGCAATTCAGCGGAAAGCGATTTGCCCCCGCATGAGTATGAGTAGTTTTCTTTACGCCTTATCCGAAAAGATCCGCAGGGGCGACCCTGTGCCTGTCCCCTTGGCCGCAGTTCTGTCCGCGGCGACGATTGTCCAGCGCATGGGAATGTGGGCGCGGCTGCGGACCAAGCCGGTGCGTGTGGATGCGCGCGTGATAAGTTTCGGCAATATCACCGCAGGCGGCACCGGCAAGACCCCGGCCGTTATCGAGCGCGTGCGCGCGGAACTTGCCGCTGGCCGTCGTGTCGCGGTCCTCACACGTGGCTACGGCTATCCAAAGCCTCGACTGATCGCCGAGGGGAAGACATCGGACGACCTGCAGTCGGATGACTTAAAGTTTACTATTATATATGCAAGAAGCATAGCCGGCGGCCGTTCTCTCGGTCTCGGTGATGAACCAGACCTTATTGTCAGGAAATGCCCGGACGTTGTGATCGTCAAGTCCGCTAACAGAGTCGAAGGCGCGCGCATGGCTATGGATACGTTTGAGTGCAACACGCTCATTCTGGATGACGGGTTTCAGTATGTGCGACTCGCCCGCGACGAGAACGTCTGTGTAATCGATGCCGGCAACCCCTTTGGCAATGGCCGGCTGGTTCCGCGCGGCATCCTGCGCGAGAAACCAAATGCCATCCGCCGCGCCACGCACATCCTTCTGACGCACTGCGATCGCGCGGTGGGGCTCGACGTCCTGCTGAGCCAACTGAAAACGATCCACCCGTCTGCACCGATACGTATGACGCGCCACGCCCCGCGCTCGTTGTGGCGCGTTAGAGACGGGCAACAGCTTGACCTGTCCGAGTTGCGTGGAAAGAGAATTTCGGCGGCCTGCGCCATTGCCACGCCTGAATCGTTTTTTCTCACCCTGCGTGGGCTGGGCGCCGAACTCGAAAGCGAGCGCACGTTCCCTGACCATGCACTATTGCCGCAAGACGCGCTGCAGGGACCCGGGCTCGTGGTCGTCACGGAGAAAGACGCCGTAAAACTACTCGTGGACCCGCCGGAAAACCTCTATGCGCTGGGGATCGAGCTTGAGGACGTGCCTGAATGTGATGCAATCGGCGCCCGCGGAGGGACTCCATGAGGTCGAAGATCCAATTAACGGCAGCAGGCGCCTTTCTCGTTTGCGTGGCGGCGTTCGTACTTTACTTGTCTATGGCGCCGGACTACGTCCCGCCGCCGGAACCCGTCGGTACACCTCCAACACCTGCGCCCGAACCGGCGCCCGTCTCCCCCACTCCCGCGCCCGTCCAAGTTGAACGGACGGCAGAACACGCGCCCGCGCCGCGGCCCATACGCGCGCCTGAACCCGAGCCTGAACCGCAGCCCGAGCCCGCGCCGCCTGAACCCAAACAAAAAAGCCTGGGCGACTACGGTAGCATCGAAGGCGCAGTGACCCGCCTCACCGTACCCGTTCCGCGGGTTAAAATCACCGCCGCACCTGACGCCGCCAGCGGCGATGTCACCGGCCTGACTACGACCACCGACAGCCGGGGCAAGTTCAAACTGCCGCGCGTGCCCGCCGGGCGCGTGCGGCTTCACATAACCAACATGGGCCTTCCCGGCGAATTGTTGCAGGAAGTCCTCGTTGCCAAGGACGAGACCGCAACGGTCGAAATCAAGCTGCCCGGCGAGACCGCCGCGATCGAAGGCGTCATACACGCCGGCGGTGTGGCACTGCCCGCGACTATTGAAATCACCATGCACGGTGAAGGAATGGAGCAGTCAAAGATAATTAACGCGCCCGACGGCCATTACGTCGCCGACAACCTTCTTCCCGGCGTGATCGACCTGATCGCCACTGCCGAAAATCCACCCGGCGAAAGAAAAGTCAAGACCGACTCGTTTACCCTGCAGCCGGGCGAGTTTTTGCAGAAAGACTACAGCTTCTCGGCGCCGGCCATTGTCAGCGGCCGCATCGACGGCATCGAGGAAGACCAAAGAACCTATATTATCGCCCTGTACGGCGCCGTCGAGGCCGGCGAAACGTTCGGCTCGCCCGAAGAAGTCGCCGACCGCCTCGCCAAGATGACCGGGCCCGACAAGTCCGGCAACTACCGCCTCGAAAATCTCGATCCCGGCACCTATACGGTTGTCATCTTCTCGATGAGGATTCCGGAAGAAGGCGCCGGCCCCGTTTATCAATCCGCCTACCAGGTCATCGACGTGGCCGACGAAGCCAACCTCAACCTCGACTTCACCATCAACTGGTGAGACTACTGTAGCGCAGGCGTCTCGCCTGCAGTGTTCTCAACCGCGCTTGTAAAGCAGGCTGTTGCCTTTTTTGCCGGTGATTTGGATCTCGCCCATCTCGCGGAGGCAGTAGACCATTTGCTGGGCGAGGCGTCTTGTGATGCCTGCGGCTTGGTCGAGCGTGGTGGTCGTGAACGGTTCGTCGAGACCCTTGGGAAGCAGCGCCGCGAGATCGCCGGGGCCGCGGAATACTCTGCTCTCAACCACATCGACGAGCCTGCGTTCGCAACGCAGCCAGCCGCGTCTCCGCCACGCCTTGCCCGGGGCATGGCGCCGGATTTCTTCCTCACGGATCAGCAACACCTCGAGCGAGAAGTTGGGATGATCCATCAGCTTGGGAATGCTCACAAGTTCGCCGAACACGTCTTCGATTTTGCCGTGCTTCGGCGATTTCCTCCGCCCGATCTCGGCGCCTTTCGGGTCGGTCTTGACAACCCATTTCTCAACCGCGACCGGATACACGAGTTGGACGCGGTGGGTCTCGACGAGCCGGGTCAGTTTTCGGCGGAGCTGGCTGAAGTTGGCCGTCTGGATCTCGATCAGCAGGTCGCCGCGGACAATATCAATGAGCGATTTCCCCACGAGCACCTCGAACTCGTCGCCGGGGCGGGCGTACCATTGCTTGAGCGAAGCGTGCAGGGGTTTTTCGTTGAGCGTGCTGAACTGGGGATGTGCAGGCGAGACGCCCCCACCACAATCACCACAATCGGCTGGCGAGACGCCTGTGCTACAATCCGCACAGTCCTCAGCCGGCATCAGGCGGCGCCGCGCCGCGCACGGTAGACGACTACGCCCGTCGCCGTCACCGCCACCAGCGCCACGGCAATCGCCGCAGCCAGCGCGATGCCAAGCACCTGCCGGCCCGGCTGCGGCACGACAGCCATCGGCGCGGATTGGCCCGCAGGGTCGAGCATGGTTTCAAAATAGCCGCCCGTCGGTTTGAGCGCGGCGACCACCTCGTCGAGGCGCGCGTCCCACGTCATGGGAATGTCGAGGCCGAGCACGGACGATTCCTGCAGGCATGTGCACGGGATTGCGAGCCCTTCGAGCAGCTTGCCGATGTTTTCCTTCGTGATGCCGCTGCCGGTCAGCGGCGGCGCGAGCACTTTCCCGCGGCCAAACACGATGCCGGCCCATGCCGGCCCTTCCTTCTCGATGCCGGTGAACGACCGCAGCATCCGTTCTGCCGGGTCGGCCCGATCAAACTGCACCGTCGTCACGCCCGGCGACTGTTTCTCGGCCCATTCCGTCTCGACTTCCTTAAAAAGCTCGTCGGGCCGCGCGCCGTCCGCGCCCAGCGCCGGGTCGCCGGGGCTGTACAGGACCACCGCCCAATGGCTCGCGATCCCGTCCTTGATTTTCTCGCGCGCCGGCGAAGTCTTGATTGCACCGAGGTCGTCGTCGGTCGGGTAAGGTTGCCAGTGGTCGAGCACAAACGCCCGCTTCGGCATCCCGCCCTCGCCGATCAACGCCGCAACGGGCGTCTCGGGTGGCGCGCTTGGGATGCCGTAAGACTCCCAGTCAACGCCAGGCTTGTCGACGTCGACGCGCTCGACCTGCATATTGAGCTTGGCGGCAGGATCGCTGATGCGGGATTCTATCCTCTTGATTTCGTCGTCGGCCCCCGCGTCGTCGCTCTTCACGAACACGCAAAGGCGATATATCGCCCGTTCCGCCATCAGCGCCGCGTCGCGGACTGTCCCCGAGTCGCACGCAAACGCAACAGGCGGTGCTAACAGAATCGCTAACACCATCAGGAGAATCCCCGTCGGTCTGTGTGCGTCCGTGTTCGTCCGTGTTTGTCCGTGCGGCTGTCTACTTTTTCCCATTACGTTAAATCGTCCACCCTTCGCGATACGGCGGTTTAATAAACGCCTCCGCCTCAGGCAGATTCGTAACCTTCATGTTGACCGGATCCCATTCGATGGGTTGCCCGGCCCGCAGCGCCACGCAACCCAGCAGCACCACCTCGGCAAGCGGCCCCGCATAGTCGAAGTTCGCGTTGGCGGGCGGCCCGCCTTTGCATGCAGCCACCCACTCCTGCTGCTGGCCCGGCGACCTGGGGTACTTCACTTCGGGCCGCTTATACGCCTGCATCTTCTCTTCGGGGATGATGCGCACCGGCGCGCCGTACGTGCCGACGGTGATTTTGCCCTTGGTGCCGACGAGCAGCGATCCGCCGTCCCGGTCGCCGATGATCCTGCCCTCTTCGAGTTCGGCTGGGCGCGGGATTTCGTTGCCGCCGTCGTACCAGGTCAGCTTGAGCGGGGGCATTTTCCCGCGCTTGGGGAACTCGTAGCGGATGATCGACGATTTGGGGTACGTCTCGGGATGGCGCTCAGAGGTCTCGACTTCGATCCGCGTGGGCGGGGTCAGGTTGAGCGACCAGAACGGCGCGTCGAAGATGTGGCAACCCATGTCGCCCAGCGCGCCCGTGCCGAAGTCACACCAGCCCCGCCAGTCTCGCGGGCAATAGGCGGGATGGTACGGGCGCTCGGGAGCCGAACCCAGCCACAGGTTCCAATCCAGCGATTCGGGGACGGGCGGCGTGTCTGCCGGGCGGTCGACACCCTGCGGCCACGAGGGCCGGTTCGTCCAGCAATGGATTTCGGTGACATCGCCGATCGCCCCGTCTTCGATCCAGCTTTTCAATACGCGGCAACCGAAGAACGAGTGGCCCTGGTTGCCCATCTGCGTCATGACTTTGTATTTCCGCGCCGCCTCCATCAGCCGCCGCACCTCATAGATGCTGTGCGCCATCGGTTTCTCGACGTAGACGTGCTTCCCAAGTTCCATGGCGGCCATTGCGGCAAACGCATGCGTATGATCCGGCGTGGCCACGATCACCGCGTCGATGTTATTCCGCTCTTTTTCGAGCATGACGCGGTAATCTTTATACTTGGTTGCGTCGGGGAACTGGCTATACGTTTTGCCGGCCCGCTTGTCATCCACGTCGCACAACGCAACGATCCGCGCGCGCCGCGAGACCACGTCAATGTCATGCGCCGCCTGGCCGCCCGCACCGACCGCCGCCACGTTCAACGTCTCGCTTGGGGCGGTTTTCTCAGCCCCGAACCCGTAGCGCGGCAAAATGCTGAACGCCGCCATAGCGGTCGCCGTCGCCCCCGCCGTACGGCCTAGAAACCCACGTCTCGAGATCTTTTTCCCTGTCATGGCCACTCCCTCTTTTGTTTCCGTGTGAATGCAACTGTCATCGACAGAATAGCATACCCCCGCCCGCATGAAAAGGCTGCCCAAGTAGGCAAAAACAATTCATTCCTCCGAAAAAACTTTCCAGCCTGATTAGAGGGATGTATTTCTCGATAAGCGTTGCCTACCAAACGGGTTAACAATTTACAAAGGCTGGATTGCCAAAAAGCAAGAGGCGAACAGTAACCGCTGTTCGCCTCAAAAAACGCGGATTAAACATTGACCAGGGTGTAAAAGCTGATTCCCCTGGTGTATCTCCTATTCGTATCGCCGGTAGCCGCCGCCGCCGCCCCGCGGACGGCGGTCGCCGCCGCGCGAATCGTTCATCGGCCGCGCCTCATTGACCTTCAGGGTCCGTCCCTGCAAGTCTTTTCCGTCCATGCCGGCAATGGCGGCTTTCCCCGCCTCATCCGGCATTTCAACAAAACCGAACCCCCTGCTTCTGTTGGTGTCGCGGTCCATAACAACCCGCGCCGAATCAACTTCCCCATACTGGCTGAATGCGTCCGCCAGATCCGAGTCCATCGTTTGATACGACAAGTTTCCTACATAGATCTTCATCAATTGCTCCTCTTTGTGCGCTCCACAGTGCGCGCAGCACGGCTCATGAAAGAGCTTTTCATCCGGACGGACCGAGGAAGGGAATGATTCGATGTCCTGCGGGAAGTCTCAAGACGGGCAATCTGCGGCGTGTGTTCTTCGAGCGTAGCCAAAACCGTTTCTCAACCTGAAGGCGCCGGCCAAAGCACACGCTCTTGCCCCGCCTCCATTACGTAATCATATCTGGAACAGGCACAAATGTCAAGTCTTGGCGGTAACGCTACCCTGCAATACGCCACTACCACTAGTTCAACGGGTAGAGGAATTTCTGGATGTCCGGGTTGTTGAAATTCTCCATCGTCACTACCGTAACGCCCGTGTCCACCCGTTTTTCAACCGGTTTACCCTCGAGGTGGTCGATGGCCGCCTTGACCCCTTGATACCCCATTTGATACGGGTTTTGCACCACCAGCGCCTGGATCGAACCCTCCTTCAACGCCTGGATCTCCTCGTTCGAGGCGTCGAACGCCACCAGCTTGATGTCCCCCGCTTTTCCCGCCGCTTTCAACGCCTGCGCCGATCCGATT
>DATKVG010000020.1:0-47625 GCA_035530195.1 Bathyarchaeia archaeon
TTTAGCCCGCTTCAGCGGGCTCCTCTTTGCACCCTGCTTTAGCAGGGGTGGATACGTTCATGACAAACCGTCCATACGGTGCCATCACCTAATGCCCACCAACCACTGCCGAAGAGGTCAACCCTTTGTAAGTCCCCCGACAGAGCCGGGGGAGGGTTACCTGTGCCTTGCTTAGCCGCCTTACTCGACGATGAAGCCTTCTTTTTCGAGTTGTTTGATGAGTTCCGCCTTCGAGATTTTGGTGTAGACGGTGACTTTGAGGGGATCGATGGGCGAGAAGAACTTCTTGAATTTGCGCCGGTGCAACAGGTCGGCCATGATGAGCGCATCCTCGCACTCGAGCACCTGCACCGTGCGCAACCGGACGCGCTTGATGCCGCCGCGCCAGTCTTCGAGCGTGGTCATGACGTTCGAGGGGAATCGGTCGCTCCGGTTGTGCGCAAGCAGGTACTGCACGAACGCGTCCCCGTCGTGGCCTTCCTGAATGGCCCGGGTAAACGATTCTTTGCTGAGGTGGTAAACGGTGGCTTTTCCCGTGCTGGCGCGTTCGGTAAACTGGTCGAGCGGAACCGTGAGCAGGGGGTCCATATCCTGGCTTGGGACCACGATATCGAAGTTCGGTTGCACGACGATCTCCGCCTTGTGCTTGGGGAACGAGGCGGCGAGGTGCGGCGGCGTGGTTTCCGCCAGCAATCCCACGCCGAGCTCCGTGAGCCTGAACAGGCTGTCGCCATTGTCTTCGCCCCGGTCGACCATGCCCAGCCACACCAGCGTTTCTTCGAACGCCCGGACAATCGAACGCTCGGAATGGGCGGACGCGCCGGGGCTGACGTACTGCCAGTGGCCGCCCATGCACTTCAGCACGGGCTGCTCCTCGTCGGCCCGCGCGGCCATGGCGTGGCGAACCACGTCGACCGTCCCATACCAGGCGCCGGGCCGGATCGCCTCGACCAGGCCCGCCAGCAGGTGGCGCGGCATCGTTTCTTTATCGGCTGCGAGCATCCAATCGGCGATGATCCGGTGGCGGGCGACCCGGTCGAGTTTCAGCAGCGCGTCAAGCCGGCCCGCCCGCAGCTCGTTGTCGACCCGCGCCAGCCAGCCCACGCCCTGCCCCACCCAAAGGCACGTGTTCAGAGACGGCTCGACCTCTTCGCCGACAATCTCACTGAGCCGCTTGCGGTCTTCCCGGAACAGTTCCCCGTCGCCGCGGAGTCTTGCCGGTTTTGCGGCGATCGCGGCAACCAGCCGGCAGATCCGGTCGGAAAACCCGACGCCCTGGGATTCGACGACGGCGGGAGAATTCTTGTGCGGGCGCAGGCGCGTTTTGGCGTCGGTGCTCACGGCGCTGGCGTCGCGCCACTGGCGGGTCTCGGAAAGCAGGCCCGTGGCCCGCACCAGCCGGTCTTCTACGTCAAAGCGAAACATTTCAAACAGGGCCAGCCCGTCAAACAGCTCGGACAGCCCCTGCTCGACTTCGAATTCAGTCCCGCCGTGCAGCGCCCGGATCTTCGAGATCGGCATGATGCCTTCCTTCGAGTGCCAGACGATATCGAAAAGCTCTCGCGCGGTGGGCGAGAAATTGCGCGTCGCCACATAGCTGACGACCGAATCGGGCTGGTGGTAGCAACGCGCGATAACCTCTTCGGCGGCGGCCTTTTTGGCCAGCGGGCCGTCGAGGCCGGCTGTTTCCTCGAGAACCCGAAACTCCTGGGCGCTCAGCGATTTCACATGACGAAAAATCGAGGGGACGTCCCCGTGGTTCTCCAGCCCGCGCATGATGCGCCTCACCGCATTGGCGCCTTCGGCAGCGATTTTGATCTTCGTGAGGTCGACGAACAGAAACCGGTGATTGATGTCGACGAGGTACTCGATTTCCTCGTCGGGAATCTCAAGCTTCTTGGAAAGAAACCTGACCGTCAAGCCGGATCGACTGTTATTGGCCAACTCGCGCGCAATGCGAAAAGCCGACCGGCTGATCCCTTCCATCGCCGCAAGCAGGCTTGCCGCGTGTCGCATAGAAGAACCTCACAGATTTTCCCCGAAAAGGAAAAACTCCGAGTTGCATTATAAACAACAAAAAAGACTTTGACAAGCGGTTCATCCAAGAAACAAAGGCGCAGGGCGCGTTTGCATCCGTTGACGGCAGGACGGCCCTGCGGTTTTGCCCGGGGTTCTGTTAGAATCGCGGGCGATGACGTATCGACAACGATTGACACTTGCGGCGGTATGTTCGGTGGCGCTGCATCTGGTCATTCTCGCGCCCGGTGGCTGCCGATCAAGGACGCAGGGCCTCGTTTTGTCCCGGAACGAGCCGATTGTGCTCGAACTGCTGCCCGAACCCGCACCGCCGCCCGCCACGCCCACGCACCAACTGGTAGACGTCCTCGTCCCCGCGGAGGAGCGCATCAACACCACCGACTTGATCGCCGAGAAGCCATCCAAAGCCGCCGATGAGGTTGACGACGTTCCCGGCGCCCCTGATACGGGCGCCCCGCGGGTCGAGAACGTCACCGGCTTCGACCGGATTGCCAGTCGGGCGCCGGCGCCCGAGGCGGCGCCCGCGCCGCGCCGTGTGCGCGAACCCGTGCAGCCGCCGGACCTGCGCAGGGAGAAAGTGGCTGCCGCGGAGCCGAACCAGGCGGCGTCGGAATTGCTGATGCAAGACGAGCGAGGCATCGAGCGCGAGCCCCCCGCCGAATCGGGCATCCAACCTGAAACTGCTCCGCCGCTGCTCATGCCGCAGCCGGCGCGAGGCCGCATCGAGGGCGGCGTGAAACGCGCCGGCCTCATGGCGTTCGAGGCCATGGAAAGCGAGATAGCCCCGTATCTGAAAGTGATCCGGCAACGGGTCGAACGCAATTGGCGGACGGCCCTCCACACGCGCTATTCAGGCACGTCGCCCACGAGGGCCGTCCTCGATTGCGCCATTGCACCCGACGGGCATATCATCGAGGTGGCAATCGTCGAGCCGGGCGATTCGGCAACATTCGCGCCGCTGTGCAAACAGGCTATCGAAAACGCGGGGCCGTTTGACCCGTTTCCGTTTGAAGTGCCCGAAGTGTACCGGTCAAAGAACCTGGAAATACGCTGGACGTTCAGCTTTCTGGAATGAGGAGAGGCCATGTTTGAGACATTGGGGATGCTGCGGCACGGCGGGATGTGCATTGTGGCGCTGGGCGGGTGCTCGCTGGTTGCCGCAACCATCATCATCGAGCGGTCCCTGGCGCTTCGAAAAGACGTCGTGATGGAGCCGCATATCTTGCGCCTCGTGCGGGACTACAACGGCGACAAATCGGCCGAAGCCGCCGTGATGTCCTGCCGCCGGTCGGGGCGGCCGCTGGCGCGCGTGATCGAAGAGGTGCTGCAGACGCGCCACCTCGAGCATTCCCAGGCGGTCGAAGCCATCAACGCGACGGGGCGGTCGCAGGTGGCGCTGTTGGAACGGGGCCTGACGATGCTCGAGATCATCGGCGGAGTCAGCCCCCTGCTCGGCCTGCTCGGAACGGTGCTCGGGATGGTGGACGTTTTCGCCGCCATAACGGCATCGGGCATCGGCAACCCCCAAGTGCTCAGCGGCGGAATCTCAAAAGCCCTCATAACGACGGTCGCCGGCCTGTTTGTGGCAATCCCCACCGTGGGTTTTCACAGTTGGTTCAGCCGGCGCGTGGATGATTTCGCAACGGAAATGCAGAACGTATCGACGCAGTTTTCGTTTCGGGTGCGCGCGCCCGAGGCGCAGAAAGCCGGCGAGATTCACGGTCTCCGCTGAATGACTATCCCGTTTCCCTCGACCCGATAGCCGAACTCCGCCACAGGCCACTGCCGGATCATGAGGTCGAGGAGCGTCCGCACTTTTACGTCCCGGAACACGCCCGGCTCGACCGGCAATTGTCCGAGCCCGGGCTGGGCCGTCATTTCCACACCTATCTGGCGCGAGAGCGCGGGGAGGGCATCCCCGAGTTTGCCGACGCGGGAGATGTTGATAGGAGTGGACGGCAAGACAGCGGTGACTTTCTGGTTGAGAAACTCGGTCTGTGCCGCGGTCAGTTCGAGCGGGTTCAGCAGGGTTTCGCGGGGCGTGTTGGATTTCGCGTGCAGGAAAACGTATTCGGGCGTGGACTCCACGTCAAAGGCTTCTGCGGGCACGCGGGCCGATTTCAGCAGCGCGGCGAGGCACACGTCGAGGGGCGATTCGGCCAGGTTGAGCGCGCCGAGCTGCGCGTCGCCGATCACCTGGTCGGCCAGCAACGTTATGCCCAGCGAACTCGACATGAAAGCCAGGGCCTCAAACACCTTGGTCCTGTAACCGAACCCGACCGACGCCGTGATCGCCGCGAACGCCGGGTCAAGCCGGCCTTCCAGCGATACCGACTCCAGCGCTTCGTAGCCGGGAAAGTATAGGAAAACATAATAAGGGTTTTCTTCGACCTTGAGGTTCGCCGGGCTTGCCACGTCTTTTACCACCCGCTCGAACGGCGTCTTCTTCCAGTTTCTTGGGGGGATGGAAACGTATTCCAGCCCGTTCATGACGACCAGGCTGCCGCCGGTCGTATCCGCCAATGTAGAGACCAAATCGCCCAGCAGGATCGGCGCATCGAGGTCGAGGGTGACGGCCGGCCGGGGTTCTGTGGTCTGAGGGGCTGGCGCTCCGGGCGTGGGTGCGGTTCCCGGTTCGGGAACCGGTTTGCCGGTGGCGCAGCCCAACGCAATAAGTGCCAGCGCAGCCAGTATCCAAATCCGCATCATGCCGTTGCTCCAAAACCAGCCCATATTGCCAACAAACACCCACACCTTTATACTATACTTCATGGGACTCATTAGTTTCCTTTTGATACTGGCCATGCAGGCCGGCGCGGGCAACCAGGACCGCCAGCCCTACGTCATCCAGTTGAAAGACGGAACGGAACTCGTCGGCTTCTGGGAGCAGAGAGAGACGCAAAGCGGCGGGAAAGTGCGGGTAGAACTGGACACGCCCTGGATACAGGGCCCCCAGCGGAAAATGATCTCGCAAAGCGACATCATTTCGGCCCCCACACAGGAGCGCCCTACAGCCACGCTCAATCGCCGGCAGAAAGGCTATGCGGACGCGGGATTGGTGCAGGTGAGCGACTCCCTGGTGGTGCCAAGAGATAATTACGATCGGGCACAACGCGCACGCCAGATGGCCGGCCTCGACGCCGCGGAGGGCGAGCAGGCTGTCGAAACGGGCGAGACGTCCGGCGCGGATATGGCGGGAGCCGTTACCGCCGAGCCGGGCGTTGCACCGCCGCGCCCGGGTTTTTTCGAGCAATGGGGCGCGCATATCGGGCTGCTTTTGGTGGCGGTGCTGCTGACAGGCTTGGTGGTGCGGATGGCGTTCTTGTCGGGCGATTAAGCGTATAGAGTGCGGCCGCACTCCATACGTCAGCTTTTCATCCCGAAGAGTTCGTAGGCGTCAACGGGGTTGGCCTTGCCCTCGAGCACGATCGCGCCGATGGCGAGTGTTTCGGCGTAATCTTTAACTTGGCGCCACGTCGTCCCGCCGACGATGATCTGCCCGTTCTTGGCAATGTCGCACAACCTTCGGGCGGTGTTGACGTGGTCGCCGACCACCGTGAATTCCATCCGCATCGGCGAGCCGATATAGCCGGCGATGACCTCGCCGGTGTTGATGCCGACGCCCAGTTCGAGCCGGGGCCGGCCTTCCTCGAACCGGACCGCGTTGAGCTCGTTGTTCTTGGTTTGAATGGCGACGGCGGCCCGTGCCGCCCGGAGCGCGTCGTCTTCCGCGGCGATAGGCGCGCCGAACACGGCCATGAGTTCGTCGCCGATGTACTTGTCCAGGGTGCCTTTATAATTGAAGACGATCTGCGTCATGGCGCTGAAATGCTCGTTGAGCAGGCCCACCATCTCCTGCGGCGGCATTCGCTCGGCGATCGGCGTAAAGCCCCTGATATCGCAGAAAAGCGTGGTCACGATGCGTTTGCTCCCGCCCAACTCGAGGTTCGAGTCGTTGTCCATGATCTGGTCGACAATCGCCGGCGAGAGAAACCGAGAGAGGTTGCTCCGTTTCTTCTCGATGGCCAGATTGGCCTGGTAGAGATGAACGTTGTCGATGGCCATGGCGAGCTGGGCGGCCATCGAGGCGAACAGCTCGAGGTCTTCTTCATTGAAACTGACATCCCAGCGCCGCGTGTCGACGTAGATGGAACCCAGGATCCTGTCTTCCATTTTCAGGGGGACGGCCATGGCGCCGGTGATGCGCTGGCGGACCACGCTTTCGCGGAGGTTGAGGGCATCTTCGTTGCCGCCGGCCATTAATACGGGCTCGCCATCGATGGCGGCCTTGCCGGCGACTCCCATGCTCGGCGAACTGGCGGTCAGGTCCTGGCCCATCTCCCGCGCAACGCTCACGCGCAGGTTCCCGTCCTGCTCGCGCAACAGCACAAACCCCCGGTCCGCGTCCATGACTTCCATCGCCGTATCCAGCACATCCGACAACCGCCGCGACAAGTCAAAGTCCGACGCGATCAGCTTGCTGGCACGGTACAGCGCCGACAGCCGGCGGTAGGCCCGGCTCATCACCATCAAATCGTCCGGGCGCGGTGTCGGGGCCTGTTGTACCAGCGTGGTGCCGCCGGGCGCGGGCGTGCGGCCGGCGCGCGCAATCAGCGTCAGGTTATCGCCGACCCGATCCATTTCCTCGCGGATCTTGTCGACGTCCTGCAGGAGTTTCGAGTCGTGTTTCTGCGATTCATCCCGGCCGAACGACGTGTCGTCGCGATAGACCAGTCGGCACTTGCTGCCAAACCAGATCTCGTCCATATGCACCAGGGTGCGCTCGACCACTCGCTGCCGGTTGACGTAGGTCCCGTTGAGGCTTTTCTGGTCGAGCAGCACAAAGTTGTCGCCGCGCCGGTGGAGTTCCGCGTGGTGGCGGGAAACCTCCTCAGCCACCAGAACCACCTCGTTGTCTTCGGCCCGGCCGAAACGGATCAGGTGTTGCGACAGCGGCACCGTCACCGGAGGCACACCCGGCTGCTCAATGATCACTTGTGGCATCTGCGTATACTCGCATTGGCTCCACAAGCATAGTAGCAACCCCCAAGCCCGGCGTCAACGGGAAGATGGGCCAACCTCGCCGACGTCGGCCTTGCCCGGCACGCGACACGCCCACACCACAACAGCCGGCACGCGTTTCGCCGCGTCATTGAGCGGGACATCAGCGAGCAGGAAATCCGCGACGCGGGAGCAAAAGCCGAGGTCATCGAGCACTATTCCGACGACAAGTATTCGCCCAGCGCGTTGTTGCTGAGATTTACTGCGGTTGGACGCCGATTGCATTTTCAGGTATCATATATAGAGGCGGACTTGACAAGGATTATCACGATTTATGAGCCAGACCCAACCGACTGGATCGATCACAGGAAACGAACGTAATCATGTTTAGTTGCCATGTTTGCGGCGGCGCCGCCGCCAGGTCCGAGTTCGTGAGCGAAGTTTTCGCCATCGAAGGCCGCCGCGCGCTGGTGGAACATATCCCCGCGCAGGTCTGCGAGCGTTGCGGCGAGCCAACCTTCGCGCGCGAGACAACCGAACGTATTCGCCAACTCGTTCACGGCGCGCGGCCCGACAAGACCGTCCCCTTGGAAGTCTTTGCGCTCGTTTGACCGCGTCCGCCGCGTTCCCCACGCGCCACTCCGCCCAATCGGCTTCCCCGTATCCGCACGCAAACCGCCTTACCCGCGAAAACCGGGCAATTCTGCGCAATTCCGGGCAATTCCGGGGCAGACTACGGATTTCGCCCAACTGACTCACCTCCTGCCGATCTCAGTGCGAAGTTCTCAGTGCGACCCTCGATCCGGCTGATAAGTGGCGGCAGTCGCCCAGAGGCCAAACCATTCCTACCTACGGTCTACAGCCTACAGTCTCCAGCCTGTCCCGGTGCCTCTTCCGTCCCTTGCGTTAAGAATGTTCTTTCTTTGCGTTTCTCTGCGTCGGACCGTCCGCGGTCCGCCTTTTGTGGCTAAATAATCCCCGAATCCGCAAATCCTCCAGTCTTAGGACTCCGGACTCCAGACTCCGGACTCAACTTGCGCCTTCTCGCCGAAGATCGTACTATGCTCGATGTGTCGGCGGGCGGTTTGGGCCTGACAACGGAGTGGTCAGCGTATGAGCGAATTTGTGCTGGAGATGCGGGCGGTCACCAAACGGTTTCCGGGCGTGGTGGCGCTGGACAACGTCCAGTTTGACCTGCGCCCGGGCGAGGTCCACTGCCTGGTGGGCGAAAACGGCGCCGGCAAATCAACCCTCATGAAAATCCTGGCCGGCGCACAGCCCATGGATTCCGGGTCGATCCTGTTGTCGGGCGACCCCGTCAAGATCCAGTCGCCCCACCACGCCCAGCAACTCGGCATCAGCATGATTTACCAGGAGTTTAACCTCAGCCCCTACCTGAGTGTCGCCGAAAACATCTTCCTGGGCAGAGAACCCCGGCTGGGCAAGTCGCCGTTCATCAACTGGTCCAAAATGTACCGGGACGCCCGCGAGATTCTCGCCCGGATTAAAGTCGATCTCGACGTGCGCAAGCCCGTCAACGAATGCAGCGTCGCACAGCAGCAGATGGTCGAAATAGGCAAAGCGCTCTCGTTCAACTCGAAGATCATCGTCATGGACGAGCCGTCCGCCACACTCACCGAACACGAACTCAAGGCGTTGTTCGATCTCATTCACACCCTGCGCGGACAAGGCATCGGCCTCATCTACATCTCCCACCGGCTCGAAGAAATCTTCGAAATCGGCGATCGCGTCACCGTCATGCGCGACGGCCAGTACATCGGCACCAGCGACGTCGCCGACATGACCCGGGAAAAGATCATTCACATGATGGTAGGCCGCGAACTCAAAGACGAGTTCCCCAAACAGGTGTTTACGCCGGGCGAAGAACTCCTGCGCGTCGAGCGGCTGACCCGGGCCGGCGCGTTTTGCGACGTGTCGTTCAACGTCTGTGCGGGCGAAGTCGTCGGCCTCACGGGCCTGGTCGGCGCGGGCAGGACCGAAGTCGCCCGGGCCATATTCGGCGCCGACCCCATCGACAGCGGCCAGGTCTATCTGCGCGGGCAGGCCGTCACCATCAAATCGCCGCAGGACGCCATAGCCCGCGGCGTCGGCCTGCTCACCGAAGACCGCAAAGGCCAAGGGCTGGTGGTGGGTATGACCGTGCGGGAAAACTCGACGCTCGCCAACCTGAAGTCGCTCGTGAAGATCGTCTTTATCAACCGCCGGGCCGAACGTGACGTCACCAAACAGTTTGTCAAGGAATTGCAGATCAAGACGCCCAGCATCGAGCAGATCGTGCAGAACCTCAGCGGCGGCAACCAGCAGAAAGTCGTCCTGGCCAAGTGGCTGTTCACCAAATCGCAGGTCTTGATATTCGACGAACCCACCCGCGGCATTGACGTCGGCGCCAAAGTCGAAATCTACAAGCTCATGAACGAACTCGCCCGGAAAGGCGCGTCAATCCTCATGATCTCCAGCGAACTCCCCGAAGTACTCGGCATGTGCGACCGGATTCTCGTCATGCACGAAGGAAGGCTCGCAGGAGAACTGGCCCGAGCCGAAGCGACCCAGGAAAAAATCATGCGGCTCGCCACCGGCACTGCCGCAACCCCCCCGGCCGAGCCTGCCGCTGCCGCCGCCACCGGACCGGAAGCCGCCGAACAAATCTGAATTCTTTCTTGTACTACTAACCTTCAATTTCTTGTTGCCCCGCGCAAAATGTCTTGTGCACCTGGGATCCGGCGGTCAGGCACGGCCGGCGTGCGAGAAACTCAAATCAAAGCCTGTCATCCTGAGCGATCAAGCCCTGTGGCAGGGCTTTTTTGTGAAAGAAAACGAAGATCAAAACATGTCATCCAAAGCCCGCCCCAAAGCCTGTCATCCTGAGCGACCAAGCCCTGTCGCCAGGGCTTTTTTGTGGCAGAAAACCAAGATCAAAGCCTGTCATCCTGAGCCCCGCCAGCCACCGGCTTTGGGTACTGCGGCGAGGCGTCTGATGGCGGGGCGTGAGGATCCCCCCGCTCGGAACCAGTGGCGTCCCAAGAGGTCTTCGCAACAGCGACTAAGTCGGCGCGTTGGCCAGTCAACGCTCGATACGCCGATTTGGCTCCTCGTGTGGCGAGGGGAAACGGGACTTGGCAGCCGTTGCATGCCGGCGCGCATGTGCAGTAATCTCTGGCAATGGACAAGGAGCTTCCTATGAGGCGTTTTCTGATTGTATCCGCCGTTTTCGCCTTAACAACGTTGGCTGCGGGAGCGCAGCCTGCCAGCGTGACGTTTGAACAGGCAGACGGCCGCGTCTCCATCCTCATCGCCGGCAAGAACGTCGCTGTATACATCTACAACGATCCGGCCGTGATGCGGCCCTATTTCTGCCAGGTGAAAACGCCCGGCGGAATCCAAGTGACCAGGCTCCACCCGCCCGATCCCGTCGCCAACAAGCGCAACGACGATCACGAAACCATGCACCCGGGCCTCTGGCTGGCGTTCGGCGACCTCGATGGCGGCGACTACTGGCGAAACAAAACGGCCGTGCGCCACGTCCGGTTTGAAGGTCCGTTTACCGCTGAGGGCTCCGTGGGGCGCTTCGCCGTGGTCAACCGCTATGAGAACCCCGAGGGCGGCGAGCCGGTGTGCGAAGAAACCTGCACCTACTCAATTCATATCGCGCCGCAAGGCTACCTGATTACGGCTAAAAGTTCGTTTAGTTCCGAGAAAGATTTCTATTTCGGCGATCAGGAAGAGATGGGGTTCGGGATGCGCCTGAACACCCCGTTGACTGTCAAGTTTGGCTCGGGCGAGATCAGAAACAGCAACGGCGGCGTCAACGAAAAAGGAACCTGGGGCAACCAGGCCAAATGGTGCTCTGCCGCCGGCGTGATCGACGGCCGGCGCGTCGGCATTATCCTCATGCCGGACCCGGCCAACTTCAGGCCCTCGTGGTTTCACTCGCGCGACTACGGCCTCGTTGTTGCCAATCCGTTCGGCAAGAAAAGCATGATGGCGCCGGATGACGACGCCGTACAACCCGACCGCAGCCACACGCGGCAGTTGGGTTTTGGCGTGTTTGTGTTCGACCTCCCGCAGGATCAACAACCGGACTACAACCAGGCCTACGCGTTGTACCAGGCCGCCCTGGAGGCTCATGGTCGCTGAATCGGAACCGATTGGCATCGTAGGGCTCGGCCTCGTGGGCCGGGCCGTCGCGCACCGCCTGCTTGCCGCCGGCTACCCCGTGTTCGGGTACGACATCGACGAGACCGCGTGTGCCGCGGCCCGCGAAACCGGCGTCGACGTCTTGCCGGACGCCCAGGCCGTCGCCCGCCAGGCAAAAACCATCCTGCTGAGCTTGTTGACGTCGGAAAACCGGCGCGAGTTGATGTGGGGCAAGCAGGCCATGGCCGATACGCTTCAAACCGGCACCCTTATCCTCGACGCCATAACGGGCCGACCCGAAGACATCGAAGAAGATGCGCAGCGCCTCGCCAAAGACGGCGTGAAACTGGTGGACGTGTGCCTGTCCGGGTCGAGCCACGTAATCGGCGAGGGCCGCGCGCTCGCTTTGGTTGGCGACAGGGAGGAAGACGCGGATTATGCCGGCCTGCTTCAGGTTTTCTCGAAAGCGCAGTACTATTTCGGCGCGCCCGGCCAGGGCAACCGAGTCAAGCTGATCGTGAACCTGGTGTTCGGGTTGAACCGGCTCGTGCTGGCCGAAGCGCTGGGACTCGCCGAGCACGCCGGGTTTGATCTCGGCGAGATTCTCGAAGTGCTCCGCGCCGGCGACACCTATAGCACCGTCATGGACGCAAAAGGCCCCAAGATGGTGTCGGGCATCTACGAGCCGCCGGCGGCGCGCCTGGCCCAGCACGCCAAGGACGTCCACCTGATCCTCGAGTTCGCGCTCCAGGTTGGCGCGGCGGCGCCCATGTCGGAAACGCACGCCGGCCTCATCGACGCGCTTGTCCGCGACGGCTGGGGCGACTTCGACAACGCCGCCATTTTCGAGGCGTACCGACTGTGACCGGCGCGCCGTCTTGGAGGCGGCCGGGACCCGCGGGGCGAGGATCAGACGCGGCTGGCGGGCTGGCCATAGGCATAATCAGGCCCGCCGTTCCCGCTCGAACGGCTCGAGGATCAACTCCCCCAGGTCGTCCTTGTACTTCTCGATCGTAAACTCGCGCAACACCCGCTCATAACCTTGCCGCCCCAGCCGCTCCCGCAACGCCTGATTGCCCAGCAGTTTTCTCAGCGCGTCCGCAATCGCCTCCACGCTGCCCGTCTCGATCAGCAGGCCGGATTCGCCGTCGGCCACCGCATCGGGTATGCCGCCGTTGTTCGACCCGATTACGGGTTTCCCGCACGCGCCCGCTTCGATGTAGACGATGCCGAAACTCTCGATGTCGCCAAAGGGTTTTTTGATATACAGGCTCGGCAAAATAAACACGTCGCACGCGTGGTAGAATGCCACGATGTCGCGGTTACCGGGAAACAGGACGTGCTCCACCACGCCGCGTTCCGCCGCGAGGTCTTTGAGCCTCTTATCGTCGGGGCCGGCGCCGGCCACCACGTACATCGCGTCCGGGAACTGTTTGAGCAGGGCGGGCATCGCCTCGATCACGAGGTGCTGGCCTTTGCGGTGGGTCAAATGGCCCACGCTGAGAATAACCTGCTTGCCGGAGAGTTGCTCCCGCTTTCTAAACGCATCGAGATCCTGAGGGGGGGCAAATCTTTCCAGTTCAATTTTTGGGTGCAGGATGACGATCTTCTCACCCGGAACGCCCATGGAAACCAAATAGTCTTTCCCCCACCTGCTTATGGCGCTCACGCGGAACGCCTTTTGCAGAACTCGGAGGCGCAGCCTCCCCGCCGGCCCCCGCCTCTGTCTTACCAACTCGCTCCCGTAGGTGTGGACCGCATAAGGCATTCGGAAAAACCCCAGGAACAGGCCCGCCACGCCGGTCGGGTAACAATGGCTGAAATAGACGAGGTCGACCTTGTACCGCTTGGCCAGCCACAACGTCAAAACGAAGAACCGGACCACCGAAAACAGCGTCTTGAGTTTTGACTGCATCGAGTAATCGGACCGATGCACGGGAAAAGGGAGCGCGGAATCGATTCTCGCCGCGGTTTCTCTCGTCGCGGCATTCAGCACCCGGTGCGACGACGTATTGGTGCCCCACGGCGCAAGCACCATCACCTCGTCCGGGGGCAGGCTTTTGGCCATGGTCAACATGATCTGGCTGATGCCCCCCGAGACGGGCGGAAAGTTGTGCGCTACAAACAGGATTTTCACCGGCCGACGCCGCTCCGATCACGAACCCAGCACGTTCACTTGGAAAGCGGCTTCCCTCCAGTCCTCGTGTTCGAGAAAACCTCGTGTGTCGAATAACACCCTGTGACGGACGTGCTTCGATACCTGCCGCGGGTTGATATACCGGTAATCGTCATGATCCGTGAGCAGCAATATGCAGTCGGCGGCATTGAAACAGTCGTCGAGACTCGAAAGTTGGAACGGGAAGTTTTTCACATAGGGGTCGTTTACGGCAACCTTGACGCCAAGATCGATCAGTTGTTTCACAATCTGCAGCGAGGGGCTTTCCCGCATGTCGTCGACGTTGCCTTTGAAGGCCACGCCGAGCGCGGCGACTTTCGGCTCGTCCACCCCCTCGATCAGTTTCATGGTGCGCATCACCACATGGCCGGGCATCCCGTCGTTGCGCAACCGCGCCGCATGGATGATCTTTGCCTCGTCCGGAAACTGCTCGACCAGAAACCAGGGGTCCACCGAAATGCAATGGCCTCCAACTCCCGGCCCTGCCTTGTGGAGATTGACCCGCGGGTGCCTGTTGGCAAGCACCACCACCTCGCCAAAATTAATGCCCAGACGCTCGCACAGGATCGCCGTTTCGTTGGCCAGAGCGATGTTGACGTCGCGGAATGTGTTCTCGATGACTTTGACCATTTCGGCCGTGGTGACGTCGGTGAGGAAAATGCCGCCCTCGACGAAGGTCTTGTAAATGTCGCGGGCCTGTTGCGCGCAGTTTTTCGTCAAACCGCCGATCACCCGGTCATTCTGAATGAGCTCTTTCAGAATTCTTCCCGGTAACACCCGTTCTGGGCAATGGGCGAGACCGAAATCCTCCCCGGCCCGTAGGCCCGACCGCTCGAGGATGGGCGCCAGGAGGTTGCGGCATGTGCCCGGAGGCGACGTGGATTCCAGAATCACCAGCGAGCCTTTTTCGAGGAACGGCACGATCTGTTCTGCGGCCTGAACGATGTGTCGCATGTCGGCTTTTTTGTTCGAAGTCAATGGGGTGGGCACGGCGATGAAAAAGACGTCGGATTTCTCGGGCTCGACGGAAGCGTGGAGGTTGCCGGATTGTATGGCGGCCTTGACGACGGTTTGCAGGCCAGGTTCTTCGATGTGGATTCTCCCCTTGGCAAGGGTATCCACAACCCGGGGATTGATGTCCACCCCTAGCACGTGAAACCCGTTTGAAGCCAGCACGCTTGCCGTGGGCAGCCCGATGTAGCCGAGGCCGAGTACGCAAATCCGTTTCTTCATTCGTCACTCCTTAAACCGTGATGTCAAATCGTCCGCGATACGAATTCTGGCCAGTCCGTCGCCGTAGGGATTGATCGCGTTGGCCATCCGGGCGTACGCCGCGGAATCGTCCAAGAGGCGCTGGACGTGGCTGGTAATGCCATCGTAAGTTGTGCCCACCAGCACGGCCGTACCGGATTCAATGGCTTCAGGCCGTTCCGTCACTTCGCGCATCACCAGCACCGGTTTTCCCAGCGACGGCGCTTCTTCCTGTATGCCGCCTGAGTCGGTCAGCACCAGTGTCGACTTCTTCAAAAGATGCACAAACGGGACATACTCGAGCGGCGCGGTCAGGAACACGCGCTCCTCGCCCCCGAGCACCTGCCGGGCCACGCGCTGGACATTGGGGTTCGGATGCACGGGGTAGATCACGTCCACGGTCGGGTTGGACCTGGCGATATCTCTCATAGCGCGGCACATTTCCTCGAACGGCTTTCCGAAACTCTCGCGTCGGTGCGCGGTAACGAGGATCAGTCGGCGTCCATTGGATCCCGCGGCATCGAAGAGGGGGTTGTCGAACTGGTACGGTTTTTCAGCCACATCGAGAAGGGCGTCGATAACCGTGTTGCCCGTGACGCGTATGGAATCCTCGCCAAAACCTTCGTTGAGCAGGTTGCGGCGGGCCGATTGGGTCGGGGCGTAATGATAGTCGCACAGCGCGTCGCACAATCGCCGGTTAATCTCTTCGGGGAACGGCTGGTACTTGTCGTGCGTCCGCAAGCCTGCCTCGACATGGGCCACCGGGATTTTCTTGTAATAGGCAGCGAGGGCCGCGGCAAAGGAGGTCGTGGTGTCCCCGTGAACGAGGACCACATCCGGTCGTGCTTCGTCCAGCACCCCCTGCATGCCCGACAACACGTGGTTGGTAATATCCGTCAAATCCTGGTCGGGCTGCATGACGTTGAGGTCAAAATGCACTGGTAGTCCAAAGACCTGGATTACCTGATCGAGGAGATCCCGATGCTGGGCCGTCAGGCACACGCTTATTTCAAATTGGGAGGCGCGGCCCCCGATTTCTTTTATCACGGGGGCCATTTTAATGGCCTCGGGGCGCGTCCCAACAACGGCAAGAACTTTTATCATAACCAGTTAAACAACCTGTTTTCCCTCGGCCGGGAGGTGGCGGAAGCAAGTGCATTATAACGACTCGATGGCGCCATTCTAAAGTGGCCGCGCCAACAAGGTTATTTGCATAAGCCCAAGCACATCAGTATCATTTGAACGTGTTGAAAGTCTTTATTCTGTGAATATGAAGCCAAACTCGTGCCCAAAAAAAAACCGCTACACCTTCATCGCCTGGCAGCGGGAGGGCGAGGCGTTCCGGTTTACCCGGTTTGCGGCCGCGTTCGGGACAAAGACCCTCAACTTCTACCGAACCCGGTGGCTTGGAATCAGGCCGCCGCTACCCGTGCGCTATCTGCTGCAGGCTTGGGACACGGTTCGTGAATTGAGGAAGTCCCGGCCGGACGTGGTGGTTGTCCAGACGCCGCCGTTTCCTCTTACTCTGCTTGCGTGGCTGTATGCCCGGTGTTACGGGGCCAGATACGTTACCGACAACCATTCGGGCACGTTTACCGATCCCAAGTGGCTGCGATTCAATTTTATAGACCGGTTTTTGTTCCGGCGGGCCGCTGCGAATATTGCTCACAATTCTAAGAATTTCGACACCCTCGCCGGCTGGAAGGCCAACCGCCCGCTACTGATTCCGTCGCCGGCCGTGTTCCAGGATGAGATTCTGGACGAATCGGCACCGCTTCCTGCCGATTTGGAAGAGAAACTCTCCAAGAGCCAATGCAAAATCCTTTATGTCAATCGGTTTACCGCCTGGAATTGCTATAATGAGGCCATGGAAGCAGCCAGGCTGATGCCGGAGGCTGTATTCTTCATAACAGGGGATCCCGCGGTTGGGAACCTGGATTTGAGCCGGGTCCCTGAGAATGTTGTGCTGACCGGTCTGTTGCCGCGCAAGATTTTCATCAAACTGATGAGCAAGTGCGATGCCGTCCTGACTCTTACGAAACTCAAAGACGCCGTTGCCTGGACCTACCGGGATTGTCTGGCCTTGAAAAAGCCTTTTGTCGGCACTGATAATTGTGTTGCCAGAGAGCTGTTTGCAGAATTTGGGCTTTTTACAATTCCCGACCCGCGGGAAATTGCAGAACGGCTGAAGGAAGTGCTGGAACGAAGGGAAGAGTTCATCCCGAAGATGTCAACGTATATTGGACAGGACAAAGAGCGGTGGCAGCGTGATGTGCAAACGCTCGACAGCATGTTAACCTCCGGCTGAAAAGCCCTGGATAAAGAAGCAACCATGCCGGAAGCCGGAACAAAGGAAGGCCCGCTCGACAGCGTCAATCCCGCGGGGGCTCCTGCTGCAGCCGGAACCGCACCCCAAAAACCCGCCGGGGAAGCCGAGCAGATTTCGCACGGGTCGGACGACCGGTCGGAAATCTGGTGGGCGGGCGTGTTTGGCCGGCGGCGCAGCCGCTTCTTCCTGATGACGATCCAGGTGGCCGGCACGTGCGCCGTCTCGGTTGTGGCGGTGCTGATTTCCTACCTCATGCTCAATCACTGGCCCGAGTCCATGAAACCGGTGCGGTGGACCTTCCTGTCGCTGGGCCCCCTGGTGGCGCGGGTGCCGTTTGCGCCGGAATTCCGGGGCCATCTGCCCATGCTGGTACTGGCCCCCCTCATAAACGCGTTCGTGTTTCAATGGCAGGGCCTCTACCGCAGCGACTACAGCAATATCGTCCCGTTCGGGTCGTCCACGCGCATCATTAAAGGGTTGATCCTGGCCACCCTGATGCTGGCGGGCCTCGTCGTTGCCTATTCCTACTCCCAATACGGCCCGTCGTCGCCGCTGCCCCTGATGCTGATGGCCTATTACGTGTTCCTGGCGCTGTGGGGCCTGGTCCTGTTCCACTCGGGCGTGCTGACGTTCGTGCTGGTGCTCCAGGCGTTTGGCCTCAACCGCACCCGCGTCGCACTCATCCAGAATTTCGCCGCGCCGCCCGAACTCATCCGCGCGCTGGCCGCCCCGTCCTCCCAATACCAGCTCGTCGGCATGGCCTTGCTCAAGAGCCCGCCGCCACCCGACGCCGTCCAACCCGGTATCGAGTGTCTGGGGTCGGTCGACACGCTCGACGACATCATCAACGAGCACGAACTCGACGAAATCATACTCGCCATGGACCCCGCCACACTCTCCGCCGAGCAGCGCGCCGGCATCGCACAGACCTGCTGGCGGCTTGGCGTCGACCTCAAAATGGTCACCCCGTTCTACCCGTTCTTCCACACCAGCGCACGGCCGTTGTACATCGGTAACGTGTCGGTGCTCCAGGTCGAGAAGGTGGGGCTGTACGCGCGGTGGCCGCAAGTCTCCAAACGCTGCATGGACGTGGCCGTCTCCCTGATCGCCCTCACGTTCGCCGGCCCGGTCATCCTGCTGGCGATGCTGCTCATCAAGCTCGATTCGCCCGGGCCCGTCTTCTTCGTGCAAAAACGCGTCGGCCTCAACGGCAGGTCGTTTCGCATGCTGAAACTCCGGTCTATGCACACCAACGCCGATCCCAAAATACACCAGCAGTACCTGCAGCAACTTATCCGGCTGGGAACGGCCACCGAAGTCGACTCCAACGGCAAGCCCGTCTACAAGCTGGTCAACGACCCCCGCATCACGCGCGTCGGAAAGTTCATCCGAAAAACCAGCATCGACGAGTTGCCCCAGTTTATCAACGTCCTGCGCGGCGAGATGTCCATGGTCGGGCCGCGGCCACCCCTGAAATACGAGGTGGACGAATACGAAGACTGGCATTACAAGCGGCTCAACATCCGCCCGGGCATCACGGGCCTGTGGCAGGTCAGCGGCCGCAGCCGCCTTACCTATGAGCAAATGATTCAGCTTGATATAGCCTATATCGAGAACTGGTCACTCTGGACGGATATCAAGATCTTCTTGAAAACGATCCCGGTCGTACTCAAGCTGGGGCAATCCTACTGATGATCGAACGGCGCAAATACATCGTCTTCAACGCGGGCGCCTGGCTGGCCACGCTGGTCGTTGGCCTGTTTCTCCTGGTCATGCTGCGCGAATTCGGATCCAGGCTGAACGCCCGGCACGAGGCCCGCGCCCTCTTGGCCAAGGCCCGCACACAGGTGCGCGCCGGCAATACGAGCGACGCCCAGCGAAGCGCCGTCAACGCGCTCGCTGCTGCCCCCTCGATCGCGCCGGATATCATGAAATTGTTCAGCGGCCACTTGCTCGGCATGCCCGTGCTGGACGAGCGGCTCCGGCAGGTCTTCACAACGCAAAAAACCCCGGATACCGTCCTGGCGCAATATGAACTGCTCGCCGGCCGCCCCGAGCAGGCGTTGGAGCCGCTTCGCCGCTATGAGAAAAGCGGCGGCAAACAGCCGGGACCTTACCTCTGGCTGGGCCGCTTGTATGCGGACACCGGCGATTTCACTTCCGCAAGAAAAGCCTTTGATACGTACTGGAAATTGTCAAGAAGCACCTACCGCATCGGGCCCAACGAATGGATTGCCAAAAACGCCAATTCCGGCCCGCCGCTCGACAGGGCCTGGAAAATGTTCAGAATGGGCCTGTGGGACGACGTCACTTTTGTAATACCCTCGAGCGTCACACAGCCCGAGCGCCTTTTCTACCGGGCCCTCAGCTACGACCTCAACGGCGACACAGCCGCCGCCATCGAACTATACGCGCAACTCATCAATGAGCGCCCAACTCACTTGCCCGCGCTGAAACGACTGCATTTTTTGTCGGCGGAAAAAGGGAAATGACGATTCCCGGCAGTTTGGAGGCACGATTTCCGGCAGTTTGAAATCACATCTGTCCCCAAATCGCACTACTTCAAATACCGTTCCGCCGACTTCGCTTCTTCTTCATTGGCGTCACCGGCAGCCTTCTGCCATCGGCGCGCCGCATCGCGCACAGACTCGCCAAGACCCTGCTTCTTGAGCACCTCGCATAACTGCCGGTGCGACGGCCAGTCTCTGATATTTATGGCCAGAGCCCCCTGGAAAGCTTCCGCCGCTTCGCTCCACCGTCGAAGCGCCATCAGCGTCTCGCCATATCGCCGGTAGCACCAGACCCGCTGCTGCGGGTCGTCGAACTCCGCCTCGAGCGCGTCCACAAAAACTTTTGCCGCGGCTTCCGGCTGCCCGCTGTCCGCCAGCGATTTGGCCCGCGCCGCCACCACCTCGCCCACCCGGGCGCTCAGCCCGTCCACAAACCCGCCCCCGTGACGGGCGAAAACATATACAGACGCGGCAAACAGAACCGTCAAGATCACACCCACTAACAAGGAAAGCCGGCGAACCCGCCGGAACCGGCCCTCATCCATTCCCCCAATCAGCCCGGCGTATGGCGTCACGTGGCCTCCATGATCTCCTTGGGATTGCGCACGTGCGCGATCGCTTCGTCGTACGAGATCAAGCCCTCCATGTAGAGGTTCTTGACGCACCGGTCCATGGTGATCATCCCGTCTTTCGTGTTGGTCTCGAGGATGCTGTACAACTGGTGCGTTTTCCCCTCGCGGATCAGGTTCGCCGTGGCGGTCGTATTCTTCAGCAGTTCATACGCCAGCACGCGCCCTTTCCCGTCCTCCGTCGCCAGCAGACGCTGCGAAAGAATCGCCAGCAGCGACATCGACAACTGGAACCGGATCTGCTGCTGCTGGTCGCCGGGAAACACGTCGATGATGCGGTCGACGGTCTGGATCGCGTCGTTGGTGTGCAGCGTGGCCAGGACGAGATGGCCGGTTTCGGCCGCCCGAAGCGCCGCCTGGATTGTCTCGAGGTCGCGCATCTCGCCGATCAGAATGACGTCAGGCGTCTGGCGCAGGACGTATTTGAGTGCGTTGGCAAAACTGAGGGTGTCCCCGCCAATCTCTCGCTGATCAATGATGCTGTGCTTGTGGTAATGGACGTACTCGATCGGATCTTCGACCGTGATAACGTGGCTGGTGCGCTTATTGTTCACAACATCGATTATGGACGCGAGCGTGGTGGTCTTACCGTGGCCGGTCGGCCCCGTCACAAGCACCAGGCCCTGCTTCGCCATCGCCAGTTTCTCGATGTACTCGGGCAGACCCAACTCTTTGAGCGACGGGATGACTTCGGGGATCGGGCGCAACGCCGCCGTAACCGCCTCTTTTTGCAGATATACGTTGACGCGGAACCGGTGTTTCCGGCCTACGGCAAGCGAGAAATCGAGTTCCTTGTCCACTTCAAACCGAGCGCGCTGTTCCTTCGTGAGAAAGCTGTAGATCAACTGCTGGGCCTGTTCGGGCGTAAGCGAGTCGTTGGGCGTCCGGAACAGTTCGCCGTTCACCCTCAGCATCGGCGGCGCCCCCGCCGTGATCAGCAGGTCTGACGCTTTTTCCTTGGCCACGAGTTCCAGAAGCGGTTTGATTTCCATACGGCTCCCTTCCACCAGTTCAATCGGCCACCCCTAAAACCAAGTTCCATAAAAGAATACAGCACATCCCGCTCCGGCGCAACCGCAACGCCTATTCTTATAGGCGCTTAACGCCTATTCTTATAGGCGCCACTTACTCGATCACACGCACCTCTTCGATCAAATCTATGCCAAACCGGTCGCGCACGCACTGCTTGCACAGGTTGATCAGGTAGACAATGTCCTGAAATGTCGCCCCGTTGTCGTTCATGATGAAGTTGGCATGGATTTCGCTGATCACGGCACCGCCACGCCGCGCGCCTTTCAGCCCGCACGCCTCGATCAGGCGCCCCGCATGCTTGCCCGTCGGGTTTTTGAACACGCTCCCGCAACAGTGCCCCTGCGGCTGTTTCTCGCGGCGGCGCTCGAGGTAGTGGTCGTAGACGGCCCGCTGGTCTTTGTCCGACCGGGTGAACCTGAACCGGCCCCGCAGGATCAGGTCGTCCCCGCCGCAAAACGTCTGCTGCCTGTAACCGCACTGCGTTTTATCCACCGCCACTGTTTTCACCCCCTCCCGCGTGACTAAATCGGCCGATTCGAGAAAGTCGCTCGTCGAACCGTTCACGGTGCCCGCGTTCATAAACATCGCGCCGCCCACCGACCCCGGGATGCCCGCCCACGCGCCCGCCCCCTCATAGTTGTTGGCCAGGACCACGTCGCACACCAGCCGGTCCAGTTCCAGCCCCGACTCGACCACGTAGCTGTCCCCGCCCAATGCGGCCACCTTGTCGAGGCGTTCCGTCATCAGCACAATGCCCGGAAACCCCGCGTCCGAGATCAGAACGTTGCTGCCCTTCCCAAGCACCAGCCACCGCCCCGGCTGCGACACCATCCACCGGTACGCGGCCACGGCCTCGTCCGCCGACCGCGGAAACAGCGCAAGCCGCGCCGGGCCGCCCACCCGGTACCACGTCGCCGGCCCAAGCACGTAATTCGCCACGGCAAAATCAAAAGGCGCGTCCATCCGGCTCCTTTACAGCCTGTTTCGGGACAGAATACCAGAAATTGCCTATCAAAAAACGCTGGTCCGTACTACTATCCGTCAACTTCTTGTTTTCTTGCGCAGAAGTTCAAGCTTCGATGCCGTGCATTGGGACGCCCCCCGGCAGTTGTGGGGGGTGTCCCACTTTTGTCGGCAAGGCGGGCATGTTCAAAAAAAGGGACACCTCCCACAACTGCCGGGAGGCGTCCCAACGGGGGTGTACCAATGTTGGGTTTTTGGTTCGGCCGTGGCCGCGCCATGTTTGTCCGTGCTCGTCCGTACGCCTGACTGCCCAAAGTTGAATCTGCGCCAGCGGAATGGCAAAGTGCTTGGCGGGCGCGGCCTGGCGCGCCAAAGGAGGCTCCATGAAGAACCAGCACCTGTCCCGCCGCAATTTCCTCAACCTTACCGCCGCCGGCATTTTGGGCAGTTTCGCCCTCACGCGCAACCTCCGCGCCGACCAAACCGCCCCCGCCCGCCTCGCACTTACCCACGGCGATTCCCGGGCCGACAACGTATACCAGGCGCTGAAACGTATCGAGCCCGAGGTCCGGCAGGCGCTGGCTTCGAAAAAACGCATTCTGATCAAGCCGAACATGGTGGTCGTTCATCGGCAGTTGTGCGCCACCCACGCCGAATGTATGGAGGGCATCCTCGAATTCTTCTCGGGCCTCACCAAAAACGAAATCGCCGTCGCCGAAACCCCCGCAAACGGGCCCGCCATGACCGGCTACGACAACTACGGCTACCTGCGCCTCAAGGACAAGTATAACGTGAAGTTCCTCGAGCTCGACGAGCAGCCGTTCGAGTTCGACTACCTCACCAACGAGCGGTACCGCCCGCAGCGCGTCCGGTTTTCCACGTTTCTTACGGAACCCGACGTGTTTCTTGTATCGACCGCCCCCATGAAAACCCATGACCGGGCCATCGTCACGCTCGGGCTTAAAAACATCGTCGTCGGCTCACTGCTGAAAGACCCGGGGTTCACCTGGGGACCGGACAGCAAGGGCACATCCGACAAGCATATCGTTCACGGCGGCAACGACAACCAGGGAATCCATTTCAATATGTTTAGGCTGGCGAGGCGCGTGACGCCGCATCTCTCCGTCCTCGATGGGTTCGAGGCCATGGAAGGCGACGGGCCCGTCAACGGCACGCCCGTCGACCACAAAGTCGCCGTCGCCAGCACCGATTGGCTCGCCGCAGACACCTCCGCCGCGCGCCTGATGGGGTTCGATCACACCAAGATTGGTTACATGGTCTTCGCCCAACAGGCCGGCATGGGCCAGGCGAGCGCGGAACAGATTGAGGTGCTCGGTCCGGCGGTCGCGGAACTCGCGCGGCAATACAAACCACACCAGAAGGTCCAGGAGCAGTATAAGTGGATGGACTGATTGCGAATTTTACACTACAGCCTTCTCTGGACGGCTTTTTGGCCTTCGGCGGCGGGCGCGAAAAAATCTTCTGTGGTTAGTTTCAGTACTTTTGCCGTCGCCACCGACCAGTCCAGCAGGCCCATTTTTGGGTACCGGCCGTTTGACCCGAAACAGAATTTGAGGCCCGCCGATTTCGCCGCATCGAGGAACCGCATCCCGGGCAATTTGAAGCTCGAACTGATCTCGATGGCCACCCGGTGCCTGACAGCAGCCTCGATCACGCGCCCGATCCGCTGATCCGTCCACCATGTGTCATACTCCGCCGCCATCCGACCCGGCAGCCAGGATACGTTCACCAGGATGTCGATCGGCTCGTTCTCGAGGATCTGGACGTGCCAGTCCACGTACCGGTCCATGAACTGAGCCGGCGTCCCGTAATCCGCCCCGGCCTCCCAAAGTTTCATTCTGCGCCCGTCCTTGCCCGGGAACGTCATCGTGTCCGTTATAACGTAATCGAGCTTCGCCAGGGCCTCTTTCGAGAAGCAGCCCATCCAGTCCGACCATTCCGCCTGGACGCCTCGGTACACGCCCTTGCCCTCGAGCATGGCCAGATAGGCCTCGAGTTCCGCGTCGTTGCTCAGCACCGTCGGATAAACGTTCTCCTTCGTCCCGGCGTGCTCGACAATGCCAAACTTGACGCCCCGCTCTTTCGACAACCCCAGCACCTGATCGATCGTGCTGTTGTCCAGATGGACGTGGTAGTCCACAAGCGGAAAAGGCGGCAAATCTTCCGCGAAACCTCTCGCGCCCGTCAAAACACCGAGCGTTGCCGCGCTGGTCTTGATAAAACTGCGTCGCGATACCTGCATTTTCAGGTTCCTTTCCTGCCATGGTTGGGCGGCGGCCATTGTATCGCTTAATCGCGCCATGGAAAAACCGCGCGAGATCCATTGAACAAACCGGCAAAGGCAACTAAAATCACTCTCGAGGCGCCCGCGGCGGCACGGGGCGATTTTGTAAGGGGATTTTGTTATGGCCATCTCGACTCGGCGTGACTTTTTGAAACGCTCCATGTTCAGTTCCTGCGGCGTGCTGTTGGGCGCGTGCGCGCACTCGGGGACTCGAACAACACCCGCCAAGGCCGTACAGCGGCCGAACATCGTGTTGATTCTTGCCGACGACATGGGATATGGCGACCCGGGCTGCTACAACCCCGGCTCAAAAACGCCCACACCGAATATCGACCGGCTCGCTCGGCAGGGCGTGCGGTTCACCGATGCGCATGCGGCCGGGCCGTGGTGCGTCCCGTCCCGTTACGGTCTGATGACGGGCAGATATCCGTTTCGCACCAAGCTGGACCAGCAACACAGCCTTATCGAGCCCGACCGAACAACCATCGCCTCGTTGCTGAAGGAAAACGGATACCGCACGGCGTGCATCGGCAAATGGCATCTGGGGTTCGAGGGCGGCGCCGAAAAGATCGATTTCAACAAGCCAATGCGGGGCGGACCCGTTGATCACGGGTTCGATTATTTCTTTGGAATGCACGCCTCGCTGGACATCCCGCCCTATTACTACATCGAAAACGACCGGTGCGTCGCCGCACCCACCAATCACATCGATGCCAGCCACAGCCCCGACCTCACACCCATCCAGGGCGCGTTTTGGCGTGAAGGCGCCATTGCGCCCGGATTCAAGCACGACGAGGTGCTGCCCATGTTCACGCAGAAGGCCGTCGACTTCATCAGAAACCACGCGGCAGAACATGCAGATGAGCCGTTCTTCACCTACCTGGCCCTGGCGGCTCCCCATACGCCGTGGCTGCCGACGGGCCGGTTCAAGGGGGTCAGCGGCGCAGACGGCTACGGGGATTTTGTGGCGCAGGTGGACGCGGCGGTCGCCACGGTGATCGAGACGTTGCAGGTTATCGGCGCGGCGGAAAACACCCTCGTCCTATTCAGCAGCGACAACGGCCCCGTCTGGTTCAAAGCGGACGTCGAGCGGTTCGGCCATCGGTCCGTCGACGGCCTTCGGGGCATGAAATCGGACGCCTACGAAGGCGGCCACCGCATGCCGTTTATCGCGTGCTGGCCGGGCCGCATCAAGGCGGGGGCCATGTCGGCCGAGACGATCTGTTTCACGGACATGCTGGCGACGTTCGCGGCAATCGTTGGCGCGGAACTGCCCGAGAATGCCGGCGAAGACAGCTACAACGTGTTGCCGGCCCTCATCGGCGCCCGGTACGACAGCCCGATACGCCAGGGTCTGGTGGTGGACAAATCGATACGCAAAGGCGACTGGAAACTCATACTCGGCGACGGCGAAGGCGGGTTGAGCCGCAGGTACAGTGGCAATGAGCCCCGCAAACCGCGCGACATACCGGGGGAACTCTTCAATCTCCGGGAAGACGTCGGCGAAACCAACAACGTGTACGATCAAGAACCGCAGATCGTGAGAGAGTTGACGGCCCTCATGGAAACGTACCGCAAACACGGGCGCAGCGTCCCGCGGTAAAGCCGCCGGCTTACGCAGAATATTGCGGATCCGCGATGCACCCTTCCAGCGGGTCGCAATTTTCGGGCATGCCGTAGCCTTTGTCCCGCAACGTGTATGCCCACGCCGCCTGTACGGCGCACAGGAACGAATCGAGCGTATCGCCCGTCGGATCCTGCACCAACTCGTGTTTCAACCCGCCGCTCGAGCATCTGAAGCCGTAATATGCACCAAATTCGCGCGATTCCACCGCCGCGGCCAGCTTTTCCCGCGCTGCCAACCGTTCAGGTGTTTGTTTTTTCCGGCTCTCGCTCTTGTATGGCGTGCGGCCAATCCATCTGCGCGCCAGCACGCCTGGATACGCCTCAACCGCCACCCGACCCGACTCGTTCGGCCTGCACGGAACCACGCTGACGCCGCTGCGCATGAGGCGCGGCGCAAGTTCGTAGAACATCTTCCCCACCGGCGTGTAGTCCAGCATCATCGGGCTGCATGCGCCCGCGCGCCTGTCCGCCGACCGGAACAGGAACTTCTCACCCGCCGGCCGCCCGGCCCAGTACGTTCTCAGCGTGAGTTCAAACTCCTGCCGCGTCATCCGCCCCACGCGCTCGACATAGCCTTCCCAATGACGCGGCCACCCCAGGTCTTCTACCAGTTTTCTCGGTTGCCCAAACGGAAAATCAAGGCCTGCCACCCACCGGCTCCTCGTTTCCAACAGGCACTCAAACTCCGCGAAAGAAGCCAACCGGTCCACCCGCCGAAGGCGCAGCGTCCTTTCAGCAAGTTCGCATTCCACGCAGGCAATCCGTTTTCGGTTGGATGGAGCGCTGCTGAGGTCAAAGCCGAGAATGCGCATCGATTCCTTCTGCTTCATATTACGCAAGTTGATCCGTTAGGATAAGGTGCTCGTAAACACAGGAGTTAAAACCTTATGCCTACCAAGCGGTTCGGGCTCTTCATAATCATATCACTCTTGATTCTGATCAGCGCGGGCCTTCGCCTGTGGCGCCTGGGCGGCGAAGCCGTCTACTGTGACGAAATGGCGAGCCTGCAGCATATTCATGCGCCGTCTCTGATGGAGTTCCTCCGTCTTGAGCGCCGGTCGGACCCGCCCATGAGCCCGGTCTATTTCGTACTGGAATACTGTTGGGGCCGGGTGGTCGGCGGATCTTTTTACGGGATCCGGCTGCTGTCGTTGGCGTTCGGCCTGGCGTCCATACCGTTGCTGTTTTGGCTCACGCGCATGCTATACGGCACCTTCGGCGGCCTGGTTGCAGCCGGATGCATGGGGCTTTCGGTCGGCCACATCTATTTCTCGCAGGAGATCAGACCGTACTCCCTTATTCTTTTTCTTGCACTCGTGTCGAACATCTCGCTCTGGAAGGCGCTCGGCGGGGCGAAGCCCCGCTGGTGGATGCTCAATTTTGCGGCGAACGCCTGTCTTCTGTTCACCCACCTGTTTACGGTCCTGTTTGTGTTCAGCCAGTTTGTTTTCCTGTTTTTCCACGGGCTGTCCAAGAAGAGAGGTCGTCCTTTTCTGCTGTGGAGCGTATCGCACCTCGCGCTGGCGATTCCCTATGCTCTGTGGTACCTGTCAATCGAAAAGGATCAACTCGAGTTGGCCGCCCTATGGCGCCACCAGATTGTCCACAGTTACCTCCAGCCGCTTGGCGACCTTCTACTTTTTGCGGGGGCCGGGGTTCCAACCTTCCGCGACCTGCCGCTGGCAGGCGGCATCAATATCGGCGGAATCGCGTGGAGGCTGTTTTTGGCGGCGCTGATGCTGAACGCGGCCTTGACGTTTTACCACTGGCGTCGGAACAGGCAGGGCCCGGCAGCGGCTTTTGTTTTTCTGGCGACGCTTTTGGCGGTTCCATCGGCGACCCTTTTCCTTTTTTCGGCGCTGGTATATGCGTGCCACGCGTCCCGCTATGTCATCTTTGGGATGATACCTTTTCTGGCGCTGGTTGGTGGGTCGGTTGCGATGGCGCCGGGCCGCCCGGCGAAGGGGCTCCTGGCGGCGGTGCTGTGTTGTTTTTATCTGGCAAACTTTTATGCTCACCCCAAACCGTGGCGTCCTGACATCGTGGCAGCCGCCGAGTCCATTGACAGACGCCTCGACGCCCGGCCCGGCCGTATGATAGTGCTTCACTGCGACGACGCGTCGACGCTCGCGTTCAACGGCCACCCGCGCCTGGCCGGTTTCGAGACCCGGTGTGTCAATCTTATCAAAGACATTCCGGGAATCATTCCGGTCTCCGACCCGGCGGCTCCACCAACATGGATGGTGATCTTTCTCCACCAGTCGCAGCCGCCCGCTCTTGTGCCGCTCGAACAAGAGATCGAGCGGAAAGGGTGGCGTTTTACGCGCAACATGTTTGGCTACACAAACCCCGTTTACGTTTACCAGCTACACCCTCAATCGGCTTCCACACTGTAGAGCACGCCGGTGCTGGTATCTGCCTTTGGTAGGTTGAGGTAGCGTATGGCAAGGCCGACTTCGGTGCAGTCGGCTTACTCCACCGCATAGAGCGCTTCCGCTTGCGTCGCCAATACTTTGCGTAGGTTTAGATGCAGTTTCGCGGGCGCTACCACGTAACGGAATGAATATTTATCCGCCACGATGCGCCACGCCTCGGGCGGTCGCTCCTCCCAGACGGCCTCCCAGTCGGCCTCCTCCGTGTCCGTCAGGCGGATTCCGTACACGTCTTCGTACAACTTGCTCACCGCCGGCCCGATCGACGGCAGGTAGGTGATCATGTACGGCAGCGCCATGTCGGTGATGACGGGGTGGTTGGTTTTTGCCTGCAACAGCAACTGTTTCGGCGGGCCTGCCAGCATCGCACCTTCTTCCCCGCGCGCCGCCAAATAAGATTGCACGCTCCGCTCGAACCCGCCCACCGGCAGCATCTGCCGCTGCATCAGTTGCTGGTAAAGGAACACCGCCGCGGCCGCCAGGATGATGATGGCTGCGGCGCGGATCAACGGCCTTTCGCGAAGCACGTGATCTTGGCCGGGCAACGTCATCGCCCACCTCAGCACAGCCCCAAACGCCAGCATGGCCGCGCCGTACTGGTGAAACGCCGCAACCGCAACCGACGCCACAAGCGCGGCGCCAATTGCTTTCACGGGCTTGCCAAACGCATCCAAGGCCGCGCTGAAAAGTGCCGCGCCCGCCAGCAAAAACACCAGCCCCGCGCTCGGCGCCAGGTATCTCGCGTAAATTGCGTCCGGCCATACGGACTGCGTATACGGAACCGCCACGGCCGCCGCGAGCACAGCCAGCGCCGCAAGCCCACCCCGCTTTTCTCTGCCCAGCACGCCACAGCACGCCGCTACCAGCAGCGGCTGTGCGTGGTTCAGCAGCCGGTACGGCATCCACTGCAAGAGCATCCGCGGCGTCTCGGGTCCCATCAGCGCGTGCACCGCCATCGTCCCCCAAACCAGCCCGCCGATTGCGGCCGCGTACGCGAAAACGACCGCCCACGCCGGATCGCTCTGTCCTTCCGCTCGGCGCCGCTTCCACCCGCCGTACGTCATCAGGCCCGAGACCGCCAGTAGCAATGCCAGCCCAACCTGCCCGTTCACCGGCGGCCAGGACCTGTGGATGTCATGATACGCGACGAACTGCTGCCAGATGTGGTCAACGTCGCCCGTGGCTGCGTACGCGCCCGCCGCCGCGGCCGGTACAATAAAAGGCCGTTGCACGACCCAAAACAACGCGCACAGCCCCACGCCAAGCCCAAAGAAGCCTACCCCGCGACCCAACTCTCGCCAACGCCCCGTCATCGCCAGCCACACGCCCGCCGCGCCGCCCAGCGCCAGCGCCGCCGGCGCCTGGCCAACGTGGATGCACGGCATCAGCCCCAGCAGCAAATAGCCCGCCCGCCACCTGCTCGACACGAAACAGAACACCGTCAGCAGCGCCCACGCCGTTCCCACATGGCCATTCGAGAACATGTCCGGCCAGACGAACTGCGGGTACGTGCTGCGCAACTCCAAATGCACGCCCGCCAGCACAAGCAGCGCCGCCGCGTGGCCGTACAGCGCCCGCCCCGAAAGCTTCGCGCCCAGCAGGTACGCGGGGAGCACTGTCGCGCCAATGAACAGCAAGTTGCGAAACGCGTTGACAACCAGCGCGCTGCCCGTTACCCACAGCATCGCCGCGCTCGAATAGACCTGGAGGCTGTACGCGTTCCGCACGTACGGCAACAGTGGATGGCCTTCCGGATGCCTCACCAGCCCGAGAATCACCTGCGCGAACTCGTACGTCTCGTCCCACCGGACACCCCGCGCCGCAACCACCGCCACGCAAAACGCCACCCACGCCAGTGCTCCCGCCACGACATTTCGCCGTTCCGTAAAACCCAACCGAGGCAATTGTGGTGCGGGCGTCTCGCCTGCACGTCGCATTCTTGCCATTAGTTTCACCGTTGTTCCCGACAATGGCGCGTGTGTAGTATCTCAGAATTCAGACGTGCAGGCGAGACGCCCGCACCACAACGCCTGCACCACAACACTGGGTCCATTTGTTGCCGCTCCGCCTCACCAATCCCGCTGCTATCATTTTGCCGCGCCCGCCGCCGGTTTTCGCCCGACCAGCAGCATCTGCGCGCCCAACAACCGATGCGCGGGCGGAAAAAGCAGGTAGAGGCGCACCAGACAACGCCACTTCGGATACCGGCTCTTGGTCGTGTACGGCAGGAAACGCGCACGCACCTCCTCCAACTCAAATCCCGAAACGCGCAGCGCCTCCGCCATCCCTTTTTCCGTAAGCGGCAGCAGGTGGTCGGCGAAATCGTAAAACTTCTCCTTGACGGCCGCGATGTTCGGCTGCATCACGATGATCTTGCCACCCGGCGCCAGCACCCGCAACGATTCCGCCAGGCAGCGGAAAAGCGTGTCGCGGTCCGGCAAGTGTTCAAACACGTTGCTCGCCATGATCCGATCGAGCGAGCCGCTCGAAAACTGGCGCAGGCCCGTCTCGAAATCGCCAACAATGCAATTCACGTCCGGGCCCGCATGCCGCCGCAGATCCGGGTTCTTGTCGATGGCGTGCTTCTCCCGCGCGCCGATGCTGTTGATGAATTCGCAATAGCCCGCACCCAAATCCAGCGTCCGCGCATCGGCCGGAAAGTAATGTGGCCACCAGTGCCGGCACAGCACCTGCCAAAGTTCGAGGCGATGCCCCATTTCATTTTCTGTAAAACGTTCGGAGTAAATGCTGTCCGGTATCGCCAACTTGTTCTCCTGATTTATAGGTCCAGTAGGTCGGATACGTCCTATAGGCCGTTTATCACCTTCTTTTCCTTGGCCCCCGGCGGCGCTGGTGGGGCCGTTTCCGATGCGACGTGTTCCGGCCGCGATCTTCGTCCTCGACGACTTTCGCCGGTTTTGGCGGTGTCTTCACATATCTCGCCAGCTTGTCTTTCGTCGAGTTGTAGCTCTCGCACCGCGGGCACATCGACACCTGTTCCGCTCCCTCGTCGAGGTAGATGTACCCGCAAAACACGCACCGCCACAAAAACTGTTTCTCGAGCACACGGTACGACCGCCGAACCGTCACTTCCGAGTAGATCCAAATCGAGACCGCCAGAAGCCCGATTATCGAACTGTACAGAATAAGCGCGGCCGTCAGCGATATCTCGATCATCGGAAGCCCGTTCCCAGCAGGCCCAGCCCAGTTCCCGCGGCATCGGGCGCGGATTCCGGCGCTACCAGCAGCGTCCCGCGCTGATCTCGGTCCCCTTCGCTCAGCGGCGCAAACCTGTAATTGAGCAGCGCCGTCCCGATCGCGGAAGCCAATCCTTTCTCGTCCTCGACGGGTATCTGGATCTCAATAACCTTCCCTTGCGGATTCACCGTGAACGCCAGCGCGATCGGCCCCGCCACCTCCACCGCGTCCACGTCCCAAAGCGCCTGCACCGGCGGCGAGAACAGCAACTGCCGGTCATACGGCGAGCCCATCCACTGCACGTAGATGCCAAAACCCGGCGCCGGCGTGCTCACCCGAACGGGCCGCGGCGCGGGCGCCGGAGCCTCCCTTCCCATCAGGCCCGACCTCAGCCGCTGCCCAAGCCCGCGTAACTCCGCGCTGAACAACTCCCACGAATCTTTTGGCCGCATGTCGAAAAGTTCCGTAAACTGCGACCGGATCTTCAGGCTTTCCTCGCGCGTCCGCAGCCGCTCGAACTCCCCAAACTCGATCCGCGGCAACTCAATCGGCGGTAGCCCCGCCCACGCGTCTGCCATGGCGTTCTCGGCAATCCGGTCGCCGGAAGAACCTACGTCATCGCCCGCAAACAGTTCCTCGGCCGACCGCACCCGGAGCGCACCCCCGTGCGTCGGCGCCGCCGCGGCGCCCGGCGCCGATTCCTGCCGGACAATCTCCACGGAAAAATACTTCGGGTCGTGGCGCGGAAACCAGATCATGATCGAAAACACCGACACCGTCGACAGGTGCAGGATGCCCGAGATGACCAGCGCAACCCGAAACGCCCGGTTGCGCGGCGACCCCCGTCTCATTTCTTGGGCTCGCCGGCAGCCGGCTGCGCCGCAATGCCGTAGCGTTCAATCCCCACGCTGTTGGCAATGCCAAGCACCTCGATCAGCCGCGCGCTTTCTATGTGCCGGTCCGGACGGATCAGAACCATGATGTCCGGCTGTTCCGCGTGCCGTTCCGCCAGGATGCGCGATAGTTCCTCCATCGATTGGATCTCGACGTTGTTCACGTATACCGGCCCCCGGTTGTCCGGCCCGCCTTCCCCGTACTGCAGCGTGATCGAAAGGTCTTTCTGCTCGTACTGCACCGCCCCTTTCGCCTCCGCCATCCGGATGTTGATCGCGCTTTGAACCACGAACGTCGACGACAGCATGAAAAACAGGATAAGCTGGAACACCACGTCGATCAGCGGCGTCATATCGAGGTTCGCCCGCACACGCAGCTTCTGTACCCGTTTGAACTTCATGGTCAGATCTCGCGCTCCCCGCGGTTCCGGGTCAACACGTCAACCAGCTCCGAAGAACCAATCTCCATCTCGACCACCATGTTGTCGACCCGCGACACAAAATAGTTGTAAACCACCAGCGTCGGGATCGCCACCATCAGCCCACCGAACGTCGTCAGCAACGCGTTGGCAATGCCTTCCGCCAAGTCCGAAGGATTCACCTGCCCTTGCTTGTTCTCGATCCGCGCAAAACAGATGATCATCCCCTGAACCGTGCCAAGAAGCCCAAGAAGCGGCGCAATGTTCGCGCACGTCGCCAGCGCGCTCAAATACCGCTCCAGCCGAGGCACCTCCAACTGCCCCGCGTCTTCTATCGCCTCCCGAATGTCTTCCTTGCTTCTGTTGTACTTCAAAATGCCCGCCTTCACAATCCTCGAGATCGGCGCGTCCGTTTCATCGCAAATCGCCACCGCTTCCTGCACCCGGTTTTGCCGCAGCGCCGTCCGGATCACGTCCATGAACTCCCGCGTGTCGATCGTCATCCGCCGCAGGCTCCAGAAACGCTCGATCGCGATGGCCAGCGCAACAAACGAGCAAAACATGATCGGCCACATGATCACGCCGCCCTTGCTCAGCAATTCTATGCCGTTATATCCCTCGGGTAACACCTGAAAAACCTCCTTTAAAGAACACCTCCGGCGGCAAGCCCAAACAACCCCGCCTACCGGCTCACCAGCGTTCCCAAACCTTTGTCCGTAAAAATCTCGAGCAGCAGCGCGTGCGGCACACGCCCGTCTATAATATGGGTGCGCGCCACACCGGAATCAAGCGCTTTCATGCACGCGTTGATTTTCGGGATCATCCCGCCCGAAATCACGCCCCGCTCCGTCAGCCCCGCCACCTCGCCGCGTTGTAGTTGGTGGATCAGCGTAGCCGGGTCGTCCTTGTCCGCAAGCAGGCCCGGCGTGTCCGTGAGAAACACCAGCTTTTCCGCTTTGAGCGCCGCGGCCACTTCGCCCGCCGCTGTGTCGGCGTTCACGTTCCACGTCCCGCCCTGGCTGTCCGTGGCGATCGGCGCCACCACGGGGATCATCCCCGCGCCGCACAACACCTGGATTATCTGGCAGTTGACCTGCGCGATCTCGCCCACATGCCCGATGTCCGCGCCGTCCGCCGTCTCCACTTTCCTGGCGTGCAGCAGGTTCGCGTCTTTCCCGCTCAACCCGACGGCGTTGCCCCCCGCGATGTTCAGCAGGTTCACCAAATCCTTGTTTACCGACCCCGCCAGAACCATCTCCACCACCGCGATCACCTCGTCCGTCGTCACCCGCAGGCCCTCGTGAAACCTCGATTCCACCCCCAGTTGTTTCAGCATCCGATTAATGGCCGGCCCGCCGCCGTGAACCACTACCGGGTTCATCCCGACGTATTTCATCAGCACCACGTCTTCGGCCGTGTTGCGCCGGATCGCGGGGTCGGTCATTGCGCTGCCCCCGTACTTGATCACGACCGTCTTGCCCTCGAACGCCCGAATGTACGGCAGCGCTTCAATCAGAACCGACGCTTTTTGTATAGACTGTTCCATGAAAGGATCCCGTTTAACTCCTGCGTATAACGCGCTTTTCAACCAGAGCCGCGTTTTAGCTCGTTCTTGCTGCTCCACCTATATGGATGCGTTTGGTTTCCTACTCCCTTAATAGGGCTTGTTTTCAGACATCCCGGCTTCTTTCCGATCCAGACGCCAGCTCTCTTTTTAGCCTGCTTTAGCAGGCTCCTCATTGCACCCGGCTTCAGCCGGGGTGGTAAAGAATGCTAAGACCGTCAAGCACGCTTCAGCGCGCTTTCACGTAGCTTTAGCTATGCCTAGCTTCGATAATCGGCATTGATTTTCACATACTCATGGCTCAGGTCCGACGTCCAAAAAACCGTCTTCCCCGGCCCTTTGCCACATTCAATCCGGATCCGAAACTCCGGTTTCCTCATGCAGGCCGCCGCCGCCGCCTCCTCGAACGCCGCCGGCATACCCCGCTCCATCACCTGCACCTCGTCAATCCAAATGGAAACCTTGCCCGGGTCGAACTTCGCCCCGGAATACCCCATCGCGCACGCAATCCGGCCCCAGTTCGGGTCTTGCCCGTAGAAGGCCGTCTTGCACAACTGAGATGCCGCTATCGCCCGCGCCACCGCCTTGGCGTCCTTGTCCAAAGCGGCGCCGCTCACACGGATCTCCACAAATTTCGTCGCCCCTTCCCCGTCTCTCACCAGCGCCTTCGCCATCTCCTGGCACAACTCGATCATCGCCTGCCGGAAAAGCTCGTAGTCCTCCGCCCGGCTTGTCACCACCGGCACGCCCGACGTCCCGTTGGCCATGCAAATCACGGCGTCGCTCGTGCTCATGTCGTTGTCCACGCAGATCTGGTTGAACGACACCCCAACCGCCTCGCGCAGGATGGCCGTCAGCGGTTTCGACTCGATCGCCGCGTCCGTCGTGATGATACAAAACATCGTCGCCATGTGCGGCGAGATCATCCCCGACCCTTTGGCTATCGCGCCGACCCGGACTGTCCCCGCCTCAAGCTCGATCTCGATCGCCTGTTCTTTTGGAACCGTGTCGGTCGTCATGATGGCAAGCGCGGCATCGTGGCTACCCGTTGAACTGAGGTTTTGCAGGCATTCCTGCACACCCACCGCGATCCGGTCCATCGGCAGCCGCACCCCGATCACCCCCGTGCTCAACACGCACACCCCTTCCGTCGGCGACTCGATCCCGTTACCCACCAGCGCCGCGGTCGCTTCCGCGTCGTCGTACCCGGCCTTGCCGGTGCAGGCGTTGGCGTTGCCGCTGTTCGCAAAAACCGCCCGCGCCAGACCCATCGAGCAAACGCTTTCCGTCCATTGGATGGGCGGCGCTTTGAACAGGTTCGTCGTGAACGCCCCCACCGTTACCGCCGGCAGGTCGCTCACGAGGAGCGCGCAATCCTTTTTGGTGGAACCCGGCTTGATGCCGGCTGCCGCGCCTGCGGCCCGGAATCCCTGCGGCGCCGTCACACCGCCTTCTATTTCCGTACCATATACCATGACATTTCCAAAGAGATCTCAGAGTTCAGATCTCAGATTGTCCTTGTCGTCAATACGCGTTCCCCACATCATTCAACGCCGCCACGCCGCCTTTTCAATCCGCAATCGCCAATCGTCAATCGTCAATCCTTCTACGGCATCATCCCGGCCAGCCGCAGGCCGGTCGTCTCGTCCAAACCAAACATGATGTTCATGCACTGGATGGCCATCCCCGCCGTCCCGCCGCACAGGTTGTCGATGGCGCTCACGATTAGCAGGTTGCCCGTCCGCTTGTCTATGACCCACCCGAAATCGCAGAAGTTCGAGCCTCTCACCCACCGGATCTCCGCCAGTTTCCCGGCGCCAAGCACCCGCACGAACGGCTCGTTCTCGTACCGTTTATATGCGGCCGCCACATCAAATTCCTTCTTGAGCCGCACCGTTATCGTGCTCAGGATTCCCCGGTTGTAAGGCCCAACGTGCGGCGTGAACTGCACCACAAACGCACGCCCGAGTTCCTGTTCGATCTCCGGCGTATGCTGGTGCACCATCAATTTGTACGCCTTCACGTTCTCGTTCATTTCCGGGAAGTGAAACGCATCGAATAGCGCACGCCCCGCTCCCGACATCCCCGAAATCGAGTCCGCCACGATCGGTACCGACGTGTCTATCGGCGTGCCAATCAGCGGGCGAAGCGGCGTGATGACGCTGATCGGATAACATCCCGGCACCGCTATGAACTGCGCATCCCGGATCTGCTCCCTGTACCACGGCGCCAGCCCGTACACCGCTTCCGGCAGCAATTCGGGCGCCGTGTGCTCCGTCTTGTAATACTCGAAAAATTCGGCCGTGTCCTTGAGCCGGAAATCCGGTCCCATGTCCAGCGTCCTGACCCCCGCCTTCCGCAACGCCGCACCCAGGGCCATCGATTTCGTCCCCGGCACCGCGATAAACACCACGTCGCACTTCTTCGCCAGTACGGCCGCGTCGAACGGCTCGCTGACCACGTCCAGCAGCTTACCGAACGCCGGGAGCAGTTCGTCGATCCGTTTTCCCGTCTCCAACTCCGCCGCCACCGTCAGTTTCGCCTCCGGATGCATGCTCACCAGCCGCATCAACTCCCGGCCGCCGTAACCTATCGCGCCTACAAGCCCTACCCGTATCATCGCATTGTCCTCCAAAAACAAACCCGCCAATTATAGTCCCGCAACAAAAAACATGCAAAAAACGCCCACTGTTCCTGTGTTTATAAAGCCATTCCCATGCATACGCTGCCCCTTCCGCTCAACCGTGTAGCACCTCTCGCCTGTACCCGCCCACAATTCGGAAAAGTTGACGGAGATTCCGCCGTGCGTTACCCTATCTGCCGACAACGGCCGCCCAAGGCGCGGCCATAAAACTAAATCGAAAGAGGTTAACCATGAACAAGTCCGTGATTGTCGCCATCGTCGTTATAGCAGCAATTGTTGTCGGCGTCCCGCTGATTGCAAAAGTCATGCAATCCTCCGGTTCATCATCGGGAAGCACAGATTCCAACGCCGCCGGCTCCGACGCCGCACCCGCGGCAACCACCGCCCCGGCCCTCGATGCCAACTCCCTCACCAACTCCCAGTGGTCCATGAAGGTCGACAAAGTCACCTTGACCGTCACGTTCCTTCCCAACGGCGTCCTGCAAGCGCAGAGCCCGATGTTGAAAGTCCTCGTCGGAACCGACACCGTCGGCGGCACATGGGCCGTCAACGGCGCAAACCTCAACATCACCGCCACCGCCGGCGACCAAACCGTATCCGAAACCGCCATCATCTCCGGCGATCAGATTCTCGTGAAAGGCAACCCCGCGAAGAGGCTCCAGTAGGGCCTGCCGCGGATTACAGTTAAATGCGTTGGCCGCTCCCTGAAGGCGGGAAGCGGCCCCCGAAGACAGTTGTTTTTTCTGCGGGGAAACGCGAACACAGGGAGGTTTACCATGCGCCGATTCGCCACGCCGGCTCTTATTCTGCTATTGACGGCTGTCCTGTGTCTCGGGCCCGGGTGCGGCAAAAAGGCTGCTGAAGTCGTGGCCGAGCGCGCCATGGAAAACGCCATGGCAAAAAATGGCAAGGATGCCGAAGTCAATATCGATTCCAAGACCGGCTCCATGACCATCAAGTCCAAAGACGGCAACGAAAACGTCGATATCAAAATGGACGGCAAAGGAATGACCATCAAGGCTAAAGGAGAAGATGGCGAGACCGTCTCCACCTACTCCAGCGACGGCGAAACCTATACCATGAAAACGGAAGGCGGCGGCCCGTCGATGGCGTCCGGCAAGGGCGCCAAGATACCCGACGGATTCCCCAAGGACATCCCCATCTATCCGGGCGCCGAGATCCAGATGGTTTCGGCCGATCCCGCCAGCAAGACCTTTGTCGTACAGGCGCTGTCCGCCGACACCGTCGACAAGGTCGCAGAGTATTACAAGAAGGAAATGAAAGCCCAGGGATGGAACCAAGGCGACGGCGTCGTCCAGACCGGCGCAAACCCCATGCACATGCTGAACTTTGACAAAGCCGAATCGGCCGCCATGATCATGGTGATGGCGCAGGACGGCAAGGCCCTCCTGAGCATCACCACCGAACAAAAGTAGCGCGGAATTCTGTAACTCCGCGAACCGCAGTAAGCCCGCTCCACCGCGGCGCGAGCAGAGGAGGGTTCACTATGCCGGTTTCCTTGCGCGATCTCATGTTTGGAGCCCTGGAGAAAAACGCCTCCGATATCCACCTCAAGGTCGACAATCCTCCCATTTACCGCATCGACGGCGACCTCGTACGGCTCGATGGCCCGCCACTCGAAGACGAAGATGTCCAACAGGTGCTCGCCACAATCGCCCAGCCCCAGGACATCGCAAAGTTCCAGAAAGTCATGGAACTGGACTGCTCGTACATGCTCGACGATGTGGCCCGGTTCCGCGTCAATATCTGCAAAGAAGACGGCGCTACCCGGATCGTCATGCGCCTGATCCCGCTGAAAATCAAAAAAATCCCCGAACTCGGCCTGCCGCCCGTCCTCTCCAAGATCTGCGCCGGCAAAACCGGTCTCGTGCTCGTCACCGGCCCAACCGGCAGCGGCAAATCCACCACACTCGCCGCCATGATCGACGAAATCAACGAAACCCAGCCCGTTCATGTAATCACCATCGAAGACCCCCTCGAATTCGTCCACTTCGACAAAAAGGCCATCATCACGCAGCGCGAAGTCGGCCACGACACCCTCTCGTTCGGCAACAGCCTGCGCGGCGCACTCCGACAAGACCCCGACGTCATCCTCATCGGCGAGATGCGCGACGCCGAAACCGTCCGCACCGCACTCGCATCCGCCGAAACCGGCCACCTCGTCTTCTCCACGCTCCACACCGTCGACGCCGTCGAGACGCTCAACCGCATCATCGACTTTTTCGAACCCCACCAGCAGATCCAGATCCGAAAGCAGATGGCCAGCGTGCTTCGCGCCGTCATCTCCCAACGAATCATCCCGCTCGCATCCGGCACCGGCCGGTGTGTTGCCGCCGAAATCCTCATTGGCAACAGAACCGTCCGCGACTACATCGAAATCGGAAAAAGTTTCAAAGACATCGTCAAGCTCATCGAAGAAGGCCAGGACCAGTGGAGCATGCAGACGTTCGACCAGGCACTCTACGACCACTACAAGGCCGGCAGAATCACCGTCGAAATCGCCCTGCAATTTGCCACCAGCGCCAAAGACCTCAAGCTGCGCATCCAGGGTCTGCGGGTGAGATGAGCCGTGTTCTGGCTGCTCATCGTAACCCTAGCCGCGGGCGCTGAACCAAACCTCCTGCAGAACCCGGGGTTCGAACAGGTGTCGGCCGGCCTGCCGGACCACTGGAACGTCTTCGTCATGGAATACGCGCCCCTGGAAAAACCCGACCACCCGCCCCAAGGCGCCGTCGACACCGCCGCCCGCGAAGGCCGGTACGCCGCCCTCCTCTACAACCCCGTCCCATACCGCTCCGAACCCTGCAACAACTGGAGCCAGGTCGTCTGGGGCGATCTCGCCGGAAAAAAACTCCGCCTCTCCGGCGCTGTCAAGACCCAGGACGCAACCGCCGCCGCACTCTGGGTGCAGTGCTGGCAGCGGACGCCCTACAAACTCCTTTCCGTCGCATCAACCAGCGACAGAACCCCCATCACCGGCACCGCCGACTGGACAGACGTCGAGATGACCGTCGACGTGCCTCCCGGAACGGGTTTCGTCATGGTACGCTGCGTCCTCCGCGGCAAAGGCAAGGCCTGGTTCGACTCACTTTCCCTCAACGAGGTCGTTGAACCACCAAAACAGGAAGCGGCCCCGGCCCCAGCCCCAAAGCCGGTCCCGCAGCCCGGCACCGTGCCCATACCCACGCCGCGGGCAAACGAGATCCCTGATATCAGGGAGCTCAAGTCGGTGGCAGAGTCCCTGCGCACCTTCTCCAAAGCCAACCAGGACCTCACCCTCCAGGTCGAAAGCCTCCAGCAGGAGATACAGGCACTCCGCGAACAACTCAAGACACTCCAGCAGGCCGCCCCACAGGTTCAACCGCCCCAGCCCGCTCCGCCCACCGTACCCTCACCGCAAAAACGCATCCCACCGCTCGTCCCACACGGACTCAAAACCGAGGTCTTCCCATGAACCATCCCGAACGCATCATCCTGATCGCCCTCATGGCCGGCATCGTCTCCGCCGGATTCACTTGGTTTGGATGGGAACTGTTCCAGAACATCTTTGCCATCCTGCGCCGCCGACCCCGCCCCAATCCCCCGTCGCCCGCCGAACAGAAAACCCAACGCAACGCCAACGAAAAAACCTCCCAAAAACCCGCCACAAAACGCGAGGTCAACCAAAAAGGTGCATAACAACCCGGAATCCCCACGGCCCCGCCCCTACATCGGCATCACATTCAAATGCTGCAACGTCTACACCCGAATCTACATCAACCGCGCCCAAACCGCATACGTCGGCTACTGCCCCAAATGCACCGCAAAAGTCGAAATCAAAATCGCACCCAACGGCTGCCCCTCCCGCTTCTGGTTCGCCGAATAATCGGTCCACTGACGCGGCCCCCTCTGGGCCAAGGGACGTAAGGTAATCATCCACCGCGGCGAAATCTCCTCCGTCTCTGACTATAGTGCTTTGAGCGCCAAGCCACGGGGTGGGAAACACTTGCCCTGGACTCCGCTCCTTGGATCCTCTGCCGATCGAACCGGTGTATCCATAAAATCAGAATTTTCACTTCATCAAACTCGAGGCATTTGCGAAATAGGTCATCGCATTTGAGTGGACCCGGCCTGCGCCGCCGGTCGCGGGGTAGGCAATGCGGTTTGGGTGTTTTTTGGGCGTTGTCCTGGGTCGGTGCGGGCAAGAACGCGGGTTGTCGCGGAGGCATGGGGCATGGGGCATGCGCAGGCACACGGCGCCTGCCATCGGACGGCGTAAGAGGCTTGGGGTGGTACTTGTTCTATGCGGCGCGGGCTGTCGTTGGCGCTGGCCTTGGTCACCGCATAGCCCAGCGGCAACCCGTAGTCCGCTTCCACCACCAGGTGCCCGTGGCAAAAGTCGTCGCGGTCCCGCCGTGCGTCGGGTTCGGTGGCGTCCACCCCTTTGCGCAGCGGCTTGCCGTGGCTCGCAATGGCCTTGGAATCCACCGCCAGACCGCGCGGCCCAAGCCCGGCAAAAGTCCCTCCAGCCGGTCCAGCATCCGGTGAATCTCTGCTTGATGACGGAACAAGTTGCGCAGCAAGCGGGTGTACACCCATTGCGGCGGGACCGACGACGCGCCCCGGAACACGTCGAATCCGCATACCTGGCGCAACTGCGCGTTGCCTTGCAGTTCCCGGCGCAGGCGTTTGGGGTGAATTTGCCTGAAAAATGCCGGGCCCGGCGATCTATACGCCAATTCCCCCATTATTGCGGGGTAGACCCATTTTCCCCCACCACCGCATACTCCCGCCAATACAAGCCGCGGCCGATTTTACAAATCCCTCCAATAAAACCTGTTGATTTCCCGGCCATTAAGTGCTATATTTCGACCCGCTCTGTGGGAACTATATCTGCCGCAAGGAGATTAATGGTCGGGGGCCAACAGCCCGCAATCATCAGTTAAGCCACATTATCAACGTCCGTGGGGGGACATCCTCCTAAAACATCCGGAGAGTCTTATCGGATGAAAAAATGGACCGTCTTGCTGATACCGCACGACCGGACCAGCGCAAGAACGTTGAGTATATGCGCCTACCAGCTCTGGGCGTTGGCGGCTTTACTTGTAGCGCTCTCCTTTACATCCACCTTCTTTTTCAGCCGCCACGAGGCTGCCGTCCGATACGCCGAAGCCCGGCTGCGCCTGCTCCAATCCGAGTTGGAGGGCGCCAGAACCGCCCAGCCCGCTGCCGACGCCCAGGGAAAAATGTCGCCACGGGAACGGGTCGAGATTGAAAGCCGGATCCGGGCCGAATACGAGGCCAGCATCGCCGCCATCACCGCCGAACTCAACGACCTCCACGACATGGAAGCCCAGGCTCGGAGCCTCACCGGCCTGGCGCCAAGATCGGCCACCAAAGATTCCACCCCCCTCATGTTCACCGGCGGCAAAGGCGGCGCCGATGGCGGGATCGGCGAAACCGTCGAGGCCGCTATCAGCCAATCGATAAATCCGCCCGGCGTCATCTACGGCGTTTCCCGCCCGTCCGCCGACATGCTCATCCAAGAGATTAACCTCCGCACAGCCAGTCTCGGGGCGCTGGTGGCCGAACTTAAGGCCCGCGAAAGCCGGATTGCCCGGTTGCCGTCGATCTGGCCCGCCCTCGTCAAGAGGCGAGGTATCAGTTCCCCATACGGATACCGCAAAGACCCCTTCACGTTACGCGTCCGCCACCACGACGGCGCAGACATCTCCGCACCGACCGGGACGCCCGTCGTCGCCACCGCCGATGGCAAAGTCTCCTTTGCCGGATACGATGGCGACTACGGCAAGATCGTCCGGATCAGCCACGGCAACGGGATGGAAACCTGCTACGGCCACCTCCAGTCGTATTCCGTCACGCCGGGCCAGGCCATCAAGCGGGGCGACGTGATCGGCAAATGCGGAAGAACCGGCCGCACCACCGGCGCGCATATCCACTACGAAGTCCGCATCAACGGCAAAACCGTCAACCCATCCAAATACTTCTCAAGGAACTAGGCGTGCTCGAAACCAAGCGGAAAACCTACAGCGAAACCAACGTCGTCACCATCATCGGGCCCGGGACCGCCGTCAACGGCGACATCGCCTGCAAAGGCACCGTACGCATCGAGGGTCAGGTCAGCGGACGTATCTCGAGCGACGACACCATCGTCGTACTCGAAATGGGTAAAGTCAAAGCCGACCTCTCCGCCGGGCAGGTCATCATCAGCGGTCAAGTCGAGGGAAACATCAACGCACGCGAACGTCTCGAAATCAGCCCTAAAGGTAAACTCATCGGCGACATCACCGCACCCAGAGTCAGCATCGCCGAAGGCGTACTCTTCGAAGGCCTCTGCACCATGGACCCACCGGCCCCAAAACCACCACAACCCACCACACCCATCCCCATCAAACCCGCCGCCAACGAAATCTAGCCTTCATCTTCTGTGCCGTTTATTGCCTGTAAATATTTGGCCTTAATATTACTTTACGCACTTGTTTGTCAATTAAACCACCCTTGTTCCACTGATTCTTGTTGCAGTTGTGTTTGCTCTACAAGCAGGTTACCATGGGTGACGAGCAGGCTCAGAAAGGTGTTAACCAATGACATCACGCGCTGTTTGGGCGCTACTAATCGCGGCGGGAGGCATTGTCATGGCACAACCGGCAGGCGCGGCCGAGCGGCAGATCACGTTCGCGCCGCAAAACCATAACCTCGATAACAACGACAACTTCTCGCCCGACGGCCGGTTTCTCGTTTACGACACGCGCGAGACTATCGGGCCCGGAATCGAGAACAGCCAGTCGATCGAGAAAGTCGAGATCGCCACCGGCGCCCGCACGATCCTGTACTCGCCGCGGGCGTCGGTTACGGGCAAGAACGCGGCGCCCGGCATCGCCGCGGCCTCGTATTGCCCGGTAGCCGACAAGGTGGCCTTTATCCACGGCCCGCTGGTCGACGACGTCCCCGCGCGCGGCTATTACGGCAAGCCCAACCGCAATGGGGCCGAGGTGCCCGGCGACGGCAGCGGCGTCCTGACGTGGCTCGACCGGCGCGATGTCGACACGTCGCGGCCCACACTGCCCGGGGCGCATCGCGGCGGCACGCACCGCCACGAGTACACGCTCGATGGCAAGCGGATCGGGTTCACGTATGACGATTTCCTGCTCCCGCAGTACGACCGGACCATCGGCTACATGGAGCCGCGGGCGGACGCGCCGGGCGGCGCGACGCACTGGTTTGCGCTGCTGCTGTCGCCGCCGCCGATGGGGAAATCCAAGCCGGGCGAGATCGAGAAAGCGTACGGCGACTCGTGGGTCGGCCGGGACGGGCGGATGCGCGCGTTTATCGGCAAGGTGCGCAACGACGACGGCATGACGTACACCGAGTCGCTGTTTGTCGCGGACGTGCCGCTCGACGTCGACATCACCACGGCCGACGCCGGGGCCGCCGACAGGTACCCGTCGCCGCCCAAAGGCATCACCATCAGGCGCCTCACCCACACGATGGCGGAAGGTGTCATCCGCGGCGCGCCCGACGGCAGCAGAATCGCCTATTACGCCAAAGACGAGGACGGATCGAAGCAGGTGTTTGTGATCGCCTCCGACGGCTCGGACCGCGATCGCGATCCCGCGAAACGGCCGGTACAGGTAACGCGCCTGCCGGGTGGCGTCACATCCGGCCTGCGCTGGCACCCGTCCGCCGATTACGTGCTCTGCATCAGCAACGGCGGCGTCGCCGTCACCTGCGCCAAACCCGGCCCCGAATTCGGCGTCACCAAGTTCATCACGCCGCAGAACGACGGGCCCGCCAGGATCGACCTCGTCGTGTCGCTCGACGGCAAACAGCTCGCCTTCACCAAACAAGTCCCCACAAAAGACGCCGCCGGAAATCTGAAAAGGAATTACGCTGGCCTCGACTTCGCCCAGATCTTCGTCATGGATTTCACCTGGCCGGAGTAGCCAATTACGCCAGCAACAGCCGGGCTCTCGTCAGGACTTGGTCAACCAGGTCGCCAGGCAAGGCGCATGCATGTTCGGTTTGACGGACCCGCCAGTCAAAGCTCTTGATTTGATCCGTCAAAACAACACCCGATACAGGCGTATCGATTGGGATCTCAATCTCAAACGGATAGCCCTTCTTCTTGCTGGTGATGGGGCACATCAGTGCCAGGCCCACCTTCCGGTTGTAGGTTGCGGGTGAGAGCACGACCGCCGGTCGCCGGCCCGCTTGTTCGTGCCCTGCCTGTGGATCGAAATTCAGCCACACAACGTCGCCGCGCGCCGGAACATAATCGCTTGTCACCATTCCTCACGCCCAACAGGTTTCCCGGTCTCGATTTCCCCGTGCAGGTTGTCCTCCGTCACCAGTTCGAGCAGCCGCTCGAGTTCTGTTGCTCCCTCCGCTACAGGAATAACCTCCAGCTTGCCTTCATGTGTCCGCAACTCAGCCGTACTGCCCGCACTCAACCCGAGATCAACCGCCATCGACTGCGGAATCCGTAAAGCCAAGCTGTTTCCCCACTTCTGCACACGCGTTTTCATGATCGCCTCCTGTATCTACATTGAGTATACCACAGGCTGGCCAGAATTTTGGAAGCATCCCGTATGGCAATCATCGGCCATTCGGCACCAGTCGCCGGAAGGCGGCGAGGGGGCAGGTTACGGACGTCATGTAGACGGGGTTTTGGTGATGATCCTTATCGGGGTGGAAACATTCCCAGGGGGAACCAAACTTTTTACCCTTGCGGAAATCACCTTCGCGGAGTTCGGCGACGTATTCGGCGGCGAGTTGGCGGGCGGCGTTTGGGTTGACTTTGGCAATAGCATAGACGACCCAGCCGGTGGGCGTGCCCCAATAGGCGCCGTTCTGATAGGTGTCCTTTTTGGCGAGTGCCTGTTCCCAGGCGGTGTCAGGGCTGAAATCGCCTGATGTGGGGACGTGGCGGATGTTGCCCCGGCAGGCGATCTCGCCGTCGGCGTACGCGCGCGCGAGGACGTCGCAGGCGGCGCGTTCCGCCGGCTCGTCAAGGACGCCGACGTAGACGGCGTAGGCCGTGCCCCACACGTCGAACTGGGCGCTCTTGCCGGTGGACGCGCGGAGGTAGCCTGACGGGTCGGCGAACGTCGCGGCGATGGCCGGCTTCAGGCGATTGGCGGCGTCGAGATATCGCTGCCGGCCTTGCCCGTCTTGCAGGCGTTGCATCAAGTCGGTCATCTCACGCGCGGCCTGCCACTTCAGCAGCGAGCAGAACAGGAGATCGCCGGTGTGGGTGACGGTGTCGACAAAACCGAACGTGACGCCGCGTTTGTCTTCGTCAGCATAGACGAGGCCGGTATCGTCGCGGGCGGGCGGCGTGGCGAACGCCCGATCGAGCCGGTCGATCAGGCTGGCGCCGCGCACGTCCAGGCGGAGGATATCGAAGTCGTTGGTTGTGCGGACGTAGTTGTACGCCATGTGGATGAAGAAATAGTGGTCGTCGAGCGCGGGGAGGTAACCCCAGTTGGGACCGCCCTGGCCTTCGTAGTCTTCGAGCGTGCCGGGATAAAAGATGGGCTTGTTGCCGAACGAGATGTGGTCGGGTATCGAGCCGGGCGGAACGAAACTGCCGCTGGGCAATTGCCACGGTTCGTCCTGCTGGTGCCGGGCGGTGAGCAGGAGCGCGTGGCGCTGGTCAGAGTCTGGGATAAGGCCCGAGTCGAGCGACATGGCGTAGTCGCGGATCCAGAACGCGGGGTAGCAGTCACGGCCGCCCGGACGGATCAACGTGCCGCCGGTGACGTTTGGTCCGATCTTGCCGACTTTCCCGCCGTGGTCCACGCGGGATGCGTCAACCACGGCGCGAGTGATCTCTTCGAGGAACTTCGCGTCATCAGCGGAGAGGAGCGGCTGCGTCTGAGCAGCGAGGGCGAAGACGAGGGTGGAGACGGTGAGCATTTAAGGCTCCTTTGATGGACCCGTGGACATTGTGGACACTGTGGACATTGTGGACAAAGTGGACGCGCGGCTCAAGCCGCTGCGCGGTCGGAAGCAACCCTGGGTTCCTAATTGTCAGGAGCGTGAAATTCTTTCGTAACTCTTATGCAACAACGCGGTGGGGTCGAGCTCCTGCTCGACCGTGGGGTAGCGAAACAGACCTCGGTTTTGCATACACCACCTTCGCCACCACCACCCGGTCGCGCGGGAGCGCGACCCCACCGCGTTGAACCCAACGGCTCATACAACTGGTTTGGTTGCGGCTATGCCGCGGTGGGCTGACGATTGTCGAACCCCGCTGGGGTTGAGGCGGTATACCGGGAACCCCAGGGTAGCTGCCGACCGTTGCGCGGTCGGAAGCAACCCTGGGTTCCTAATTGTCAGGAGCGTGAAATTCTTTCGTAACTCTTATGCAACAACGCGGTGGGGTCGAGCTCCTGCTCGACCGTGGGGTAGCGAAACAGACCTCGGTTTTGCATACAC
>DATKVG010000021.1:0-25646 GCA_035530195.1 Bathyarchaeia archaeon
CAGGCTTTGATCTTGGTTTTCTCCACAAAAAACCCGAGACGGTTTTCCACGCGGCTCAGCATGACAGGCTTTGATCTTGGTTTTGCATAAGAAAAAAGGCCTAGGGACGGCTTTTCCTACTCAGCATGACAGGCTTAGGCCATGGTTTTTTCTGATTTGCGGCCCTTGTGGACCGCGCCTGTCCTTGTTCGTCCAATCGGCCTGCTTGATCCCGCTCCAAAGAGAGGCTAATCTGGTTTCGTAAAAGTCCGTTCGAATAGCTCGCAAGGAGTCCCGAAAGTAGTTCATGAAAAACATCCTAGTTTTCTGTCACCGTGATTGGCATCATCCAAAGGCCGGGTTCGTGGAGCGATACGCACACAACGTCTTCTCCCGCATTGCCGCCCAGGGCAACTACGTCGGCTGGGTCTGCCAAAACCGGCTTTTCCCGTTCTCCGCCGCGTCACGCCGGCCCCAGATCGAACTGCTCGACGGCATCCAGGTCGCCCGCCTCGCACCAAGCCTGCTCTACCGCACCATGGCCCAGATGTTTCTAACCCGCCTCGAAAACCGAAAAGGCCTGACACGCCGCATGGATGCCATCATCGATTGCGTCGTCGGCGAGCCCCTACCGCTCAGCAACGCCACCGCCGTACCAATCGTCCCGCTCGTGTTCAACCTCAGCAAACGATTGCGCGCAAACGACTCGCCGCCCGGGCCCGTCATCGCCGCCACCACGCAGGCCAGAAACCAACTCGCCCAGGCCGGGTTTCCCCAGAACTTCCTCGTCCAGGCCCCGGCCGGCATCGATCTCGATGTACCGCCCCCGCAAACCACGGAGGCCCAACTGACCCCCGCTATCGTCGCCGTCGACGACAATCCCCGCAGGTTCAAATCCGCCCTGCGCGCCGTCCAACACGACGGCCTCAAAATCTCCGCCAGCCTCGTCGGCCTCAAGCGGCTCACCGAATCCGACCGCAGAAACCTCTACCGCCGTGCCCAAATCGGCTATTGCGGGCCCGGCGCAGAAGAAGAGGCGCTCGCCTTTGCCGCCCACGGCGTACCCGTCATTTGCCCGGACACCGACGCCGCACGCGAATTCGTAATCCACGGCGAAACCGGCCTCTTTTACACGTCCGGCGACACGCGCGCTCTCGCACAATGCATCCGAACTCTCGCCCAGGACGAACTGCTCCGCAAGCGGATGGCCGCTAATGCTCGACAAACTGCCGAGGCCCGGTCATGGGACCGAACCGCCGGGCTTATCCTCGCCACAATTGAAAACCTCGAAAAAACAGGCGGCTGAACATGCGACTTGTAAACTGGTACTGGGACGGACTCCTCGGAAAACTCATCGACCTGCTCGACAAACAGTTCGAGATTAAAGTCGGCGAAGGCGCACCAACGCTCGCCTTCAAAATCGGCGTCAGCGCGCTCGCCCTGTTCCTTCTCACCGAAATCTACTTCCGCATCCGCGACGCCATTCAGCAGCACCTCGACAGCAAAAAAAAGTTTGTCGATGTCACCCTCGTCGAGGACGTGCAGAGCCCACTCATTGACACCATCGAAGCCGCCAAACACCCCGACCTCGTCATCAAGCCGCTCATCAAACAGAAAAAATACGCGCGCGTCGCTGCCATCTACGCTTCGCTCAACCAGCACAAGGAAGCCGCAAAGTTCTTCAAAAAAGCCGGAGACCTCAAAAACGCCGCCAATAATCTCGCCCTCGGCGGCCAAACCGCACAAGCCGCCCAGCTCCTCATGAAACACGGCGACTACCTCACCGCAGCACGATTCTTCGAAGAAATCGGCGACCACGCAAACGCCGCAAAGGCCCACCAACTCGCCGGGCAGCCGGCAAAGGCCGCACTCGCAAACGCTAAGGCCGGAAAGCCCGACGCCGCCATTGCCGTCTTCGCCGATTATTTCCAAAACACCCAGGACCCGCCCCCGCGTCAGCTCGAAATGGCCGACGCCTGCTATGCCGCACTTCGCGGCGAACTGAGCGACAAAATCGATGACGACACCAAGAAACCATTGTTTGCCGAAGTCGCAAAAAGGTTCATGCAGGCCGGCCGCACCGACCTTGCCGCCGAGTGTTTTCAAGAAGCGGGCGATTTCTACCGCGCCGCATACGCCTGCATGCAGCTCAAAAAACCCGATCGGGCCGCCGATCTCCTCCAGCAAATGGACCCGGCCCACCCTGAGTTCGCCGACTCGCGCGCAATCCTCGCCCGCAGCTATTACGACCTCCGAAACTACACCCAGTGCGCCGCCACACTCGCTCCCCTCATCCAGCGACAAGCCCCCGGCCCCACTAACCTCGACCTCTTCTACCTCCTCGCACTCGCCCAGGAGCAGCAAGGAAAAATCGAACTCGCACTCAAAACGCTCAACGCCGTCCGCGCCATCAATCCCCAATACGGCGACCTCAACAAACGCATCCCCGCACTCCAAGCCCGCCTCCAGACACAATAAACCGTCACGACCCCCGTCGGGCCGCCCCGTTGGGATGCCCCCCGCCGCGCTTCTTAGCGCGCTTTGTGGGGCATGTCCCACTGTTGCTTCTTGCTCCATGCCCCGGCTCGTCCTGCCGCCCGCCCTCCCCGCACTTAACCGCCACGCTGTGAATAACCGAAGCCGGGGTTCGTCTATTTAGTCAAATGAGAGGCTGTGTACGATGAGCCTTCCACTGGAAGCGTGTCTTGTGTATGATGTATGGCTTGTGAGCGATAACGCCAAGACACGTAACGAGTTGCTACGCGAAGCGCCCGATGTGTCGCTGGTCGCGCGGGCGCAAACCGGCGATTTGACAGCCTTCGAGGAGTTGGTTCGCCGGTATCGCAACGACGTGTTCCGGCTGTCGTACCACTACCTCCGTAACCGGGAAGAGGCCTGGGACCTCTCGCAGGAGGTTTTCATCAAAGTTTACCGTTCCGTGGGTAGTTTTCGCGGCGAATCCAATTTCAAAACATGGGTGTTACGGATAGCCACAAACCAGTGCAAAGACTATTTCAAAAAACGCCGGTTGGCCACGGTTTCGTTTGACGACCGGATCGGCCTCGAGGCGCCGGGGAGACAGTTGGAACCTGGCCACGCCGTCGCCGCCCAGGAAATCGGCGAAGCCATCCAGGCGGCGCTCGATAAACTCCCCCACAAACACCGGACGGCGTTTGTGTTGCGCGAGTTCGAAGGGCTGTCATATGAAGAAATGTCGAAGGTGATGCAGTGCAGCCTTGGCACGGTCATGAGCCGCCTGCATCACGCCCGGAAAAAGCTGCAGCAGAGCCTCATCCACATGGGGATCGCGGAGGAATCGTAATTATGAGCAGGTGCAAATGGTCACAGCGGGTCGATCGGTGGTTTGACGGCGAAACCAGTCCCGAATCGTCGTCGGAAGTTTCGGCGCACGTTTCCGGCTGCTCGAGTTGCGCCGCCCGGCTGTCCGAGTTGCGACGGCTGCGGGCGGCGGCAACGTCCGCGGTCCGGCACGAGGCCATTGGCGACGGCCAGTTTCCCGCGTTCATGGCGGGCGTGTGCGAACGTCTCGAGGCCCGGCACCGGGGTTGGGGCCGGTTCTGGGCGTTGGCCTCGCTGACGGCCGCGGCACTGATCGCCGCAATATCGACGTTTGTCATCATTTCGGATGAGCCGAAGAAGGTCGACGCGATCGTGGTGGAATCGTGCACGACCGATTTGGAAGGGGCCACCGTCCGCACGTACGAAGATGCGGAGGGTGACACGACCATCGCGGTAACCATGTCGAAGGATGACATCTGGTGAAGGTTGCGGCCCTATTCTGGTTAGGCGCGATCGCCCTGGTTGGCGCGGGCGTGACACAACCGCCGCCCGCGCGGTCACAGAACGCGGTGAAGGTCGATGTGGTGGCGGTGCACGCATTTTCGGAAAACCGGGGCGCGCGCGTTTTTGACAAGGACCTGCAAGACCTTAAAGAGGCCCTGTCCGACCTGGAGTACGACACGTTCCGCCGCCTGAGCGCTACAACCTTGCGCGCCGCGTTGAACCAAGAAGCTACCTATGAGATCAACTCCCGGTACAAGATCTGCGTAAAGCCGTTGTCCCGTGAGCCCTCCGGCCAAGTCCGGCTGAACGTGCGGGTCGAGATGAAAACCGGCGCGGCCCGTGCTAAGCCCATCAACGCCATTACAACCACCCTGCTGATCGGTCCCGAGAAAAAACTAAAGCTGCGCGGGCTGAAGCTGGATAACGGCGAACTGGTGGTGGTGTTGATGCTGCGGGGGTGATTATTTCAAGCGGATTTCCGCGACCCGGTCGTTTGGCTGGCCCGCCGTCCATTCTTTCCCTTCGATGAGCGACATCGCGGCGAACGAGGTGTCGCTGAGCGGGCACGTGTTGATGATGAGGCGGTCATCGTCGACGATGATGTCGCGGTATTCGGTGGGGAATTCCGGCATCGAGCCCGTTACGACGTGCGTGAGCCCGTCCACGGCTTCAATAAAATTCATATGGACGTGGCCCGACAGGATAGCCTTGACCTGGGGGTTGTTTGCCGCGATTTCAGCGAGCGCATCGCCGTTTTCAAGGTGGCCCGCGTCTTTGAGCCCGTCACGGCGGATCCGCTGCGGTATCGGAATTGCCGGGTAGTGTACGCTGATGAGGGTTGGGACGGCGCGGTTCTCAGCCAGGTCGTCCTGCAGCCACGCAAGCTGGTGGGGCGGCACTGCCCAACAGCCGGCGAACGAGATTCTCTCCCGCTGGCCCGGTTTGGGCTCGCTGTGGGGAGACAGTGAGCCGTCGTTCCACTTCCACCACGGGTCGAGTATGCAGAAATGAAGGTTCTTATGGGTGAACGAGTAAACGGTATCGCCCCCCGGCATGCGCTCGTTGAAAACTTCGTGAAACCAATCCCGGCACTGTTCCAGAAGGAAGTCGTGGTTGCCGCCCGCCGGATAATACGGGATGTCAAGCGCATCGAGGAGGTCGCGTGCCGCAAAAAACGAGTCCCGGCCGTAATGGCTGGCGATATCGCCCGTGATCAGCACAAAATCCGGGTTCAGCCGGGCGAGGTCGCCCTTCAGGCACCGCATAACGTCCGGCATCATGCTGCAAAGGAACCGGTTGTTCCATTCGCCGTCCGTAACGCTGCCAAGGTGGGTGTCCGTAAGATGGGCGAACCGCCACATGTCTGCTTTTATTCTCCCTTTGCCAATATGACTGAGACTCCAACAACAGTTAAGAAATCTTGAGCCGCGACATCGCCCGCCACAGGCTGGTGCGGCCAATACCAAGCAGTTGCGCGGCCTGGCTTCGGTTTCCGCTGGTTCGGCGGAGCGCCGCCTTTATCGTTTCTTCGCTTAGTTCCACCTGTGACCGCACGCCGCGACCCGCCAGCACGTCGTCTGGAAGCTGGTCGACATCGATCGTCGAGTTTTCCGTCATGATAACGGCGTGCTCGACCACATTGCTCAACTGCCGCACATTTCCCGGCCATTCGCAGTTGAGCAGCGCGTCACGGAACTGCGGGCTGAACGACAGGCTGGGCCGGTCGTACCGGTCCGAGAAATGCCGCAGATAGTCTTCCGCCAGCCGGAGAATGTCGTCGCCACGCTCACGCAACGGTGGCAGGTTGATCACGACCACCGAGAGCGCGTCGTACAGGTGACGGAGAAACTCCCCGCACTCGCTTTTCTTGCGCAGATCGTGCCGAGTAGCCGCAACCAGGCGGACGTCCGATTTTACCGGAACTTCCGCGCCCAGCGGGTAGTGGGCCCCTTCGCGCAGCGCTCGGAGCAGCATCACTTGCGCCTCGAGTGTGAGGCTCCCTATCTCATTAATATACAGCGTGCCGCCGTTGGCACGCTGAAACGCGCCCACATGGGCACGGGTGGCGCCGGGTATGGCGTCCTTTTCATAACCGAAGATATCGTGGGTGAGCAGGTGGCCCGAGATACCAAGGCAATCGATAATCTCGAACGGCTTGTTTCTGCGGGGCCCGCCGTAATGGATCGCCCGAGCCAGCGACTCTTTTCCGACCCCGGTCTCGCCCGTGATCAGCACGGGTACGTCGATTCCAACCACCTGACGCGCTCGGTGCACGGCCGTCTGCATCGCGGGATGGCCCGCCACAATCGTCTCAAGCATCAGTTCCGACCGGAGCCGGCGGTTGAGGTCGTTGAGCGCGTTGCGCGCCCGAAGTTCCGCCTTACGCGCGGCGGCCACGGCCTCATCGAGCTTGGAGAACTCCTTTTGGAGCGTTTCCGCGGCCAGTGCGCGGCGGGCCCAGTCCGCCTCGCTGCCCCACTCGGAGTCCAACCGCATCACGATCCGGCACGTCTTGCCGCCATGCGCCGCGCATTCGGTTTCAAGCCCGATCACACGCCGTTCGAGGATTTCGCTGACGTGGCCCGAGAAGTACCCGGCCGTCGCCCAGCACGCGAATTCGCATTCGGCGTGGTCGATCATGAACTGGCGGAACGCCAGGGCTTCCATGGAGTCGTTGAGCGCAATTTCACGGTAAAGCGTTCGCGCATCCAGGTCAAACTCAAACTTACCGGGTTGCGCCACAAACCAACCCTGCAACTGCCGGAACACCGGCGCCGCCTGGAGCGCAAGACGAACGTTCTGGTTGAATTCCTCGAGGTGGCGCCCCGCGTCCGTGCGGCCGGTTTGAAATCCCGCCGCGTACTGCAGCGCGCGCGCCCGCTCGAGGCCAAGATACTCGATCTGGGCACGCCGTTCCGAAACAATCACCGACACGTCCACGAACAGGCCCTGACGGTCCCGCAGATAGAACTTGCCCGTTTTGGGCAAGGCTTCAATCCACGAATTCCGCTCCTGCTCCACGTAATGGGCAAGCACAGGCGGCAGCTCGTAAAACACCTGCGCACTGAGTCTCGTCGGAATCACGCTTGGTACCCCCAAGCTCACTGGCCTCGACCCAAGCAGCTTACGTGAACACGGGCTGTAAATCAAACGATCCCGCCCGCAAGATCGCCCGCAATACATCCAAAATGCGCATAAACCTAATGTGGTGCAGCCCCAACCAAGATTCCTTCCCGGCGCATTCGTCGAAGCGGCGTCCCCGCCGTTTCTACGGCGCCCCGCCACCCGCCTGACCTTCAGCCGACGTCTACGCGCTTCATAGATGTTTAAAATGAGGAGGGGAAAAAACCGATGGGATTGTATACAATGGTGGAAAGCGAGAGGGAGGCCCGGCGATGAACACGAGAAAACCGGCTGTTGCGGGCCAGTTCTATCCGTTGGATGCCCAGGCCCTTCAGCGGACGGTGGAACAATATCTCACTCAGTCCGAGGTGGAACCTCTGCCCGGTCGGATTGCGGCGGTGGTGGCGCCGCACGCCGGGTATGTCTATTCAGGCCAGACGGCCGGGTTTGCCTATACGCGCCTGCGAGGAAAAAAGCCGGCCCGCGTTATCCTCCTCGGAACGAGCCACCGCTATTCTATTCCGGGCGTTTCCGTATATGCCTCGGGCGCGTTTCAGACACCCCTGGGGACCTTTCCCGTCGACGAGCCCTTTGCCAAGGCGCTTGCGCAGAAAACCGGTAGCGTCTCGGTGGAACCCCACCTGGCGGAACATGCGCTCGAGGTTCAGTTGCCATTCTTGTGGCTGACCGTTGGGGAAGTGCCGATCGTGCCGGTCCTGTTCGGGGAACCCGCCAACGAACGCCATATTGACGCGGGGCTGAAGCTCGCCGAATTGGCTTCCGAGACCGATCTCGTGGTTGCCTCGACGGACTTGTCCCATTATCTGTCCCAAGAGCAGGCCCACCAAATCGATAAACGTACGCTCGACGCCATTTTGGCCAAGGACGCACACGGCATGATCCGCGGGATTGGGCGCGGCGCCTATTCCATGTGCGGCAGCGCCGCCGTCGTTGCGGCAATGGCGTATGCGCTCGCCCGTGGCGCCACCGAATGGTCGCTGCTCGACTACCGAACCAGCGCCGAAACGTCCGGCGACTATCGCCAGGTCGTCGGGTACGCCGCGGTTTCAATGGAATTCCCCGAATGACCGGCAACACCCTGACCGTTGGCGCACTCATTGCGGCGATGGACCAGTGGGCGCCCCCCGCGCTCGCGTTCGACTGGGACCGGCCCGGGCTTGCAATCGGCCAGCCCGACTGGCCGGTGCGCCGCGTGCTCGCCGCGTTGACCGTCGGGCCGGAAACGGCCGAAGCCGCCGCGTTGGCCGGCGCGGAGATGATCGTCTCCCACCATCCGCTGATCTACGAACCCTTGCACGCCTTGCGGACGGATCACCCGCACACCGCCATGTGTTTGATGCTCGCGGAGAAGAAAATCGCCTGTTTTTCCGCCCACACAAACCTGGACGTCGCGCCGGGCGGCGTCAACGACACCCTCGCCGGCCTGCTCGGCATAATCGAGAGGTCGCCGCTGATGACCGCGCCGCAGGCGGGCCACGCGAAGCTGGTCACCTTCGTGCCCGAGAGCCATCTGGCCGCCGTGCGCGAGGCGGTTTGCAACGCGGGCGCGGGCAGTATCGGCGCGTACACGCACTGCACGTTCAGCGCGGCCGGGATCGGCACCTTCTTGCCCGGGGAAGGCGCCGAACCCTTCTCGGGCAGCCGGGGCATACTCAACCAAGAGCCGGAGCGCCGGTTCGAGACGCTCGTTCCCATCGCGCGCCTCGGGCAGGTCGTCGAGGCGCTGCGAAAGGCACACCCCTACGAGGAACCAGCCTACGACGTTGTCGAACTCAAGTTCCACGGCCCGCACGCCGGCCTCGGGGTGAAAGGGCGGCTCGAGGCCCCAACCACGCTGCGGGCATTTGCCGATCACGTGGCGAAGGTGCTGAGCGTGAGTTTCGTGCGGGTTCTCGGGGATATGTCAGCGTGCATCGAGCGGGTTGGGGCCATGGGCGGGTCCGGGGGGAGCCATGTGCACGAGATCCCCGGCGATCTGGACGTGTTTGTCTCCGGCGACGTGAACTATCACTCCGCGATGGCCGCGCGCCTGCGCGGGCTGGCCCTGATCGATGCCGGACACGACGGCACCGAAAAATGTATTGTGCCTGTGATTGCCCACTTCTTGAGAGAAAAGTTCCCGGGACTCGAAGTAACGGAGTTCGAAGAACCGGGCCTTTGGTGCCTGGCCGGGGCTTATTAATGACCCGCCACGCGTTAGAATCTTTGTTCGTGACATCTGTGCTGGCGTGTAGATGCCGGCTGAAGGTCACGAACAAAGATTCTGAATGCGGCTTCTTAGCCGCCTTACTTTGGTTAATGACAACCGACCGTGTCCGACCGCGTTCAGCCGGCCGGGCCTGCCGTGGTATCCGATGAAGCCGTTGAAGATCCTTTATGTCTGCGTGGAACTCTCGCCCCACGCTACGATGGGCGGGCTCGGCGACGTGGCCAACGCATTGCCCCGCGTCTTGCAGGCACAGGGGCACGATGTCCGATTTGCCCTACCGTGTTACAAGAGCCTGCCCGCACACATGATCGGAGACCCGTATGGAATGGTTGTGGCTGACCTCGGCGCGAAGACCGCCTACGGCGCGTTAAGGATCTCAACCATTCCGGGGACCCAAATACCCCTCTACCTGATCGAGCACGACGGCTATTTCGGCCGCAAACAGTTGTATGGCGACGGCGTACACGAGTACGAAGACAACGCCGAGCGGTTTTGTTTTTTTAGTCTCGCCGTGCTGCACGGCGTCGCCCTGACTGGCTGGCGGCCCGACGTCGTGCATTGCAACGACTGGCACACCGCCGCGATGCCCGCGTTTATCAAAACCCGCCTGGCCCACACCTTGGCCTGGCGCGCCATGCCCACCCTGTTCACCATCCACAACCTCGCCTACCAGGGGCGGTACAAGGCCAGGTACCTCCCGTTCACCGGCCTCAGCCCAACCCTGTTTACGCCCGACTGCCTCGAATTCTACGGAGACCTCAACCTGATGAAGGCCGGCATCGCGTTCGCCAGCCGCGTCAACACCGTCAGCCCAACCTACGCCAAGGAAATACAAACCCCGCAGTTCGGACAAGGGCTCGATGGCTTTCTCCGGACCCGCACAAAAAGCCTCAGCGGCATTCTCAACGGCGTGGACTATGACGCCTGGCACCCCGCTAAAGACAACTTTATCCCCGCCAATTACGGGCATGACGACCTCTCCGGCAAAAAAACCTGTAAAAAATACCTCCAAAAAATGCTTGGCCTGCCCGTAAAAGACGTACCCCTTATCGGCATGGTGACCCGCCTGTACTGGCAAAAGGGCGTCGACCTGCTCATCCAAGCCCTCCCTAAACTGCTCAACATGGACCTCCAACTCATAATCCTCGGTACCGGAAACCCGTATTTCGAGCAACCGCTGAAGGAGGCGGCCGCACTTCACGCCAACCGACTCAAAGCCATCCTCCAGTTCGACATCCGTCTTGCCCACCTGTTCGAGGCCGGCAGCGACTTCTTCTTGATGCCAAGCCATTTCGAACCCTGCGGGCTAAGCCAACTCTACAGTCTGGCATACGGCGCCGTGCCTATCGTCAGACGGACCGGCGGCCTCGCCGATAGTGTCTCGCACATCAGCAAAGCCAACTTGCGAAACGCAAGCGCCACCGGCATTGTGTTCAAAGAGGCCACGGCCGTAAGCCTGGTCGACGCGGTACGCCACGCCTTACGCCTGTACGCCTCCCCGGAGACGCTTCGGGGGGTGCAGTTGGCGGGTATGGAGTCGGATTTCTCCTGGTACAACGCCGCCGACGCCTACACACACCTGTACCGCCAGGCAATGGCCCGCCCATGATCGACCAGCGCGTCCTGATCGAGACCCAATCCGAAAAGGAAACTGAGCGGCTCGGTCATGGGCTGGCCCAACTGCTCCCGCGGGGCGCGGTCGTCGCGTTGCGGGGCGAGCTGGCCGCCGGAAAGACGTGCCTTGTGCGCGGGATGGCATCCGTTTTTGCCCCCGGCGAACTGGTTACAAGCCCAACATTTACGCTGGTCAACGAGTACGGCGCCGCCATGAAGTTCTACCATATGGACCTTTACCGCCTGACGGACATCCGGGAAATCGCCGACCTCGGCTATGAGGAACTGTTCGACCCCGACGGCGTCTGTGCCATCGAATGGGCCGACCGCGCCGAGAACCTCCTCCCTCAACGGCGGGTGGACGTCACACTCGAGCATCGCGGCGAAGACCACCGACGCATCACCGTCGCCAATTTCGGCGTCCTGCCGGAGGGGTGGGTGGACTTCTTAACGCGGTTACCGCGTTCCTGAATCGGCAGAAAAACCACAATCCCATCGCACCCGGCGGAATATCCTGTTCCTCCCACGCCATGATGTCCAAAAATGTACACAAGAAGTGCGCATATTTGCAGTTTTGTACACTAATTATACCCACCACAAACCCATCCAAACTCCCAAACCTTTACCATATAAGCACTTTGTTAACTTTTTCCAAATTGGCACAACAGTTGCTGTTCCCACACAGACAAACCCTACTACCAAGTCTAGCGGAAGAAAGAACAACAATGAGAGGATCCATCACAACGAAGTCGCGAATCAGGATGTGGTATTTATCCACATTGGGGGGCCATCGGGTGGCTTTCATGCGACAACGGCCAATTGTTTCGGTGGGAGGTATGATGTTTTACGAGACGCGCTGGGTGCTCGACGCTGCGTAGCGGTCAGGCCTAGCAGTATCCTTGGGGCGGCGCACAAGGCAATCTTGTGCGCCATTTTCTATCAAGCCTTATATCCTATCGGGTTTTTCGGCCTATAGGTCCGATCCGTCCGATCCGTCCTATCTTCCTCGGCGAAACTTTCCGCCTTTCCTTGGGGATCGACATCTTGACGCCGATAAGGTATGCTGAACCGGGGAAGGGGGAAAGGCGAGCCTATGAGCTGGATGATTTCCCGAACCGCGGTCCTTCTCGTTGCCGCTCTCGCGCAGAATGGCGGACCTGACGCTCAAATCTTCTACCAGGCCCACCGCGGCGGCCTCAAAGAAGTGCCCGAAAACACGCTCGCCGCGTTCCGCCATGCATGGGCGTGCCCCGGCGCCGTTCCCGAAGTCGATATCCAAACCACTAGCGACGGCGCCTACGTCTGCCTTCACGACGACACCCCGGGAAGAACCACCAATGCGCCACCCAACCTCAAACACCGCAAAATCTCAAGCATCGATTCAAAAACTATCCGGCAGTGGGACGCTGGAGCCTGGTTTGACCCAAAGTTCGCCGGCGAAAAAGTCCCGTTCCTCACCGAGGTCATGGAAGAGATGAAGGGCCGCCCCGAACGCCAAATCTATCTCGACGCAAAAGGCATTGATCCCGATGCCCTCGCCGCCCTCATCATCGAATGCGGCTTGAACAACCAGGTCATCTTCACACACGAAGACCCCCAACTCGGCGCGCAATTCAAAGAAAAAGTCCCCAACGCAGGCTCCATGACGTGGCTCAGCGGGCCCGCTACCCTCATCAAGTCAAGGTTTCAAAAACTCGCCGACCAGAAGTTTTACGGCCTCACCCAGTTACAACTCCACCTCAAAACCACTCGTACAAAACCCAACATCGTCTACTGCCTGGATGAGGCCTTCATTCGCGACGCCGTACAACAGGCAACCCAAGCCGGAGTCCAACTCCAGTTAAGACCCTTTGAATTCAACCCCGAAGCACTGCGCAAACTCATCGCCGCCGGCGTCCGATGGTTCGTCACCGACGAACCTCAAAAGTTCAGCCAGGCCCTCGCACAAGCCGCAAAACCCTAGCCCCGGTTCCAACACCTTGCTCGAGGCCGGTTTTAGACACCGCCCCCCGGCCAGGTTCCGCTCTTGTCCCGGCTACTTCTGCTTATCCTCTACACCAGGCAGGATTATGCCCAAAAGCGAGGCTAACGCCGTTAATATCGACACCACGGCTGCGATGATGTCCGTCGTAGCTGCCTGCGCCCGGCTCAGATTGACCCGCGAAATCGTTCTAACGTGCTTCATAGAAGGCAAAATCCCCTTTGGCCTTTCCGGCCCCGGCCGTCAAGACCGGCTTGTGGCTGCTCCAAATTCCAGCAACTCCAGTATACCAATCCGTCCGGACACTGTAAAGTTCCCCTGCGCGCCTATCCCGCGTTCAACCGCCAAATCGCAACGTTCAATGCCGTCGCAAAACCCGTCCAACACAAATAGGGAACCAGCAGCAACCCCGCCAGACGGCTCACCCGCCAGAACACCGCCACATTCACCGCGATCACCGCCAGCAGCAACGCCACGTCCACCAGGGCCAACTCCGGCCGGCGCAACCCAAAAAACAGTATCGACCACAACGCATTCAGCACAAGTTGCACCACAAACACCGTCAGCGCCGGCCAAACTACAGCCCGGTCCCGACGAAGCCAAACCAACCACCCAGATAAGGCTATCAGAACGTACAGAACCGTCCACGCCGGACCAAATACCCACGGCGGCGGCGTCCACTCCGGTTTCACAAGACCCCCATACCATCCCGACGTCCCGTCAAACGAGAACAAGCTGCCCAAGACCGCCGCGACCGCAACAAGCAAGAAGGCCCCTGCCAAACCCCCAATATCACCCCATCGGCTGCGTTTCATACCCGATCAAACACATAACCGCCGCCCTATCTTCCCCCTTCGCGGCCCTCACCGGCCTCGCGATCGCGAAGCGCTGATGTCGACCGGGGCGTAGTTGTCGGTGTATATGGGGGCGAGAGCTCCGCGGTTCTGGATGCCGGAGAACTGTCCGAGGCGTTGACTCAGTCCCGGGGCGTGGATGAACACGGCGGCCTGCAACCCGGCGGCGAGTCCCTGCAGTTCCGGGGCGCTCAGCGGATGGCGCAGCCAGGGGTCTTGGGGCCAGCCGTAGCCGTCGCGGGTGCCGTTGGGTTGCAGATCCCCCGGGTCGATCTTCTGCGCTACGAAAACGGTGTTGATGCTCGACGCGGCCTGGAACGCGTATACGGCCTGGAAAACGGTCAAGAGCGTGGCGTGCAAGGATCGCACAATGGAATCGAAGTCGCCGCCGTACACGCCCATCACGTTATAGGCCAGGGCGCCGCCGTTCTCGAGCCGCCGCCAAGCCAGCTCGAAGAACTCCTGCGTGGCCAACTGGTAGGGAATGTACGCCCCGGAGGGACCGCATGCATACGCGTCCACGATGATCGCACCGTAACGCGCCGCCGACCGCTGCAAAAACACGCGCCCGTCGGACACGGCCACGCGCAGCCGCCCGTCTTCGGGCAACGCGAAGTAACGCCGGGCCACGTCAACGACTTCCGGGTCGATCTCGGCCACGTTGACGAAGACATGCGGATAGTCGCGGTGAAAGACCTTGGGTCCCGTACCGCCGCCGAGGCCGATGAACAGCACGCTCGTGGTGGTCGGATTAAGCACAATAGGCACGTGGAAAAATTCGGTGTATTCGAATCCGCCGTCATACGGGGCGCGGAGCGACATCTGGCTCTGGACCGCGCTGTCGAAGCGAAGCAGGCGTATGCCGGCGGTGTCTTCAACCAGGATATGGTGGTACGCGCTGTAGCGGTCGAGAAGTATTCCCGCGTCCGCCGGCGTCGCCAGAAGACACAGGCATGCCACCGCCGCCGCAAATCGGGTGCGCCCCGACAGCACCCACGTGACGGCGCCGATCAGAATAAGCAATGTCGAGGCGCCCTGAAGCGACTCGCGCACGCCCACGTGCGGCAACAACACGTGTACGGTCAACAGCACGCCCAGCACGCTGCCTACGGTCGACAGAGACGAAATGGTGCCCGCGGACACGCCCAGCTTGCCCGTAATTTCGGCCCGGAGCCGTATCGCTTGCGGCAACACCGTGCCCAGGGCGAGGATCGGAGCAAAGAAGACGACAAACGCCGCAAAATAAGGGTGCAGAGACACGGCGTAGTTCGACTCGATCAGCGCGGTGCAGAAACGCACGCACAGTGGTTCCACGATTGTCCCGAAGGCGCCCGCAACGATCAACGCCCCGGCGATCGGTTTCAGGGTGCCGACCGCATCCGCCAGCCGGCCGCCAAGCGCGTATCCCGCGCTGAGCCCGATCAAAAGCACCGAGATCACGGAGCCCCACACATCCAACGCACTGCCGAAATACCGCGCAAGTATGCGGACTGCCAGGAACTCGTCCAGCATGACCGCCGCTCCGGAAGCCAGAACGCAAACCAGCAACAGCACCCGCGGCAGCCGCCCGGAAGCTCGAGAGGCGCTCATGCGCGTCATATCCGCCTGCATGTCAGGTTCCATTGTCGGGTCTCGAGTGTCTCGTGTCACGGTGATCGTCGAGATTATACCACCCAGCCTGAAAACCCAATTGTCCCAATTATCCTGGCGGTTGCCTTCAACAAATTTACGGCCGCTGTCCACCATGTCCACTACGTCCACCACATGCCCGAGCGTTCTCAACCACTTCCCGGGCAGTCCAATCCACAATCGTCAATCAGCAATCGGCAATTCTCTGGAACTCTCGGCTCCCCATCCGGCATAATTGCCCCCGAATTCAAAAACTTGGGAAAACCCTATGCTCACCGACAACGTCCTCAACCTCATCGGCAACACGCCACTGTTGCGGCTGCGCGGCACACACGTCTACGGCAAGGCCGAATTCCTCAACCCCGGCGGAAGCATCAAAGACCGCGTCGCGCTCTCCATGATCGAAGGCGCGGAACGGGCCGGCCGCATCAACCCCGACTCCATCCTGGTCGAGCCCACATCCGGCAACACCGGGATCGGTATCGCACTCGTCGGCCGCCTCAAAGGCTACAAAGTCCGGATCGTCATGCCCGAAAACATGAGCGAAGAACGCAAGAAGCTAATCCGGGCACTCGGCGCAGAACTCGTCCTCACCCCGGCCGATTCGAGCATACAGGGGGCCGTCGACCGCGTCCGCCAGATGGCTGCCGAAGATGCCCGCGTATTCGTCCCCCAGCAATTCGAAAACCCCGACAACCCACTCGTCCATTACGAACAGACCGCCCCCGAACTCTGGAGGCAACTCGGCGGCGACATCGCCTGTTTCGTCGCAGGGGTAGGAAGCGGCGGAACCCTCCAGGGCGTCGGCAAATTCCTCAAAGAACAAAACCCGAACATACAAGTGATCGCCGTCGAACCCAAAAACGTCTCCGCCATACTTGGCCACGAACCCGGGCTCCACCAAATCCAGGGGATCGGCGACGGGTTCATCCCCGCCATACTCGACGTCGCCATGGTCGACGGCGTCGTCGAAGTGTCCGACGAAGACGCCATCGAAACCACACGCCGACTCGGCCGCGACCACGGCCTGCTCGTCGGCATCTCCTCCGGCGCAAACGCCTGGGCCGCCGAACAACTCACCCAAAAAATCCCCGGAAACATCACCACCGTCTTCCCCGACAGAGCCGAAAGATATTTCAGCACCGCCCTCATGTAGCGCTTTTCCACGCATCCCGGAGCGATTCGACAACCCTCAGCCCAGCGCGGCATAGCCGCAACCAAACCAGTTGTACGGGCCTTCGGGTTCAACGCGGTGGGGTCGCGCTCCCGCGCGACCGGGTTTATCCGTCGCCCACAACATACGCCGACCCGGTAATTGCCCGTGGCCACTCTGCTTATCTCATTCATCATTTCACATCTCCCTCCAAGAGGCACAGCAGACGGCCCTCAGAAGATATCCACTGGAAAAAAGGAGAAGTGTGCTTGGTTTACACAGATTCATAGGGGGGAACAACGCTACATCGTGGCAGAGTAATATTAAAACCTTGACAAGTCAACTGGTTTCTACTAAATTAGATGTCGGAGGGTTATGTTCACAACAACCGTTGACGGCAGAAAGGGAGGAGGGAACGTAGAAAATGTAAGGTGTCTAATCTCTACTGACAAAGGCGATATCAACATGAGGGTATTGTAAAATGAAAACAAAAGGTTTTACGCTTATCGAGCTGTTGGTGGTCATAGCGATCATAGGAATCCTTGCGGCGATCCTGCTGCCGGCGCTGGCGCGGGCGCGAGAAGCGGCACGCCGCGCCAGTTGTGCCAACAACCAAAAGCAGTTGGGCCTGGTATTCAAGATGTATGCCAACGAATCGAAGGGCGGGAAGTACCCACCCGTTTCACAGTTTCGCACACAACCGGGTGTCGCCTGCGAGGCCGGTCTGGCCGCGGGTCTTCCCGCAAGCCAATGGGCGGCCGCTGCCGAAAGCCGGACGTATTATTTCGCCCACATCCCGATGATTTACCCCGAATACCTCAACGACCACAAAGTGCTCATTTGCCCGTCCGAGGCCGATCCCCCCATTCTTGAAGACCCTGTCTCGGGCCAGAGCATTGTGGCTTTGCCGTGTGACGACTACGGCATCGGTCAGAGCGGCGCGGACGAATCGTACTATTTCGTGGGCTTTGTACTGGATCAGGCTGATACGACAGATCCGGACCTGGTGACCGACGCGGGTGGTCTCGATTCCTCACTTGCTGGTAATTTGATTTCGATGCAAGTGATGCTCACGCTGAGCGGGATTGATGCAGGCGGAGATTTCGAGACATCCGACATCGATATGACTGTGGGCGCTCCTTGGGGCAATGGCAGGAGCGCGATCGTCTATCGCCTGCGCGAAGGTATCGAGCGGTTCATGATCACCGACATCAACAACCCCGCCGCTTCCGCCCAAGCCCAAAGCGAAATCGCCATACTCGCCGACCTCGTTTCCACGCAGATCGACCAGTACAACCACATCCCCGGCGGTTGTAACATCCTGTTCATGGATGGACATGTCGAATTCGAGAAGTATCCCGGCACCACTTTTGTCAGCAAGTCAATGGCCATCGTGATTGGTTATGCCGGCTAATTAGGTTCCTCCAAGCCCAGTCTCTCCAACGGCGGGCCGCGAAACGGCCTGCCGTTGCCTTTTCGGTGCGGCAACTATTGAGCGCTTTGGACTGCGGCGGTGACAACGGACGGGGGCGGTTAGCGCGTTTTGCCGCATCGGGCCGCTCCATCCGTTCGCCCCTCCCCAAACCATGGCACGGACCCCACTATCTTCTCTACGTGCACACTCCACCATTCGCAAACGTGTCCATATGGAGTGCGCAAGCTTGGAAGCTGTCTCAGAATCGCTATGGGAATCCCGCAAGGGGCTTCGGCGAACCCCAATAGGGGTTCGACAAACCCTGCCATTGGCCTCATTCACCGCCGCCGCTGCACCCACACGAAGTCGATGCCCACCGCCTGTTTGCCGCTCTCCTCGACCTTCAGCACCACTTCGTGCTTGCCTTCGGTCAACTCGATAGTCTGCGTTCCCGACGGAAGAAGCATGACTCGGTACGGCTCCTCGATGTTTACCACGCCTTCCTTCCCGCCGAATCCCGCCGCTTTCCCGTCCACCTGCGCGCTCACTTTTGCTCCGCCGGGCTCGTGGGCCATCACGAGCGTGATGCCGTACTTCCCGGCTTTTTCCACGGGAACGGCCAGCGTGAGCGTGTCCCCCGCTTTCTTCGGCTGCCACCGGGCGATCTCACCGCCGCTCCACAAGTTGCCCTTCTCCATCTTCACAAGGCCGCGGCCTTTCACCAACTCCTCCGCCTGATAGAACACCGAGCGGGCCGCGCCAAACCGGGCTTGCGGCTGCCAGTTGGCCGGCAACTCGAGCCGCCGGACGTCTTCTTTCGTGATGGTCACGTGATCGTCCGTCAGCCCCGGCCGGCCGTAATGATATCCAATCCGCGCGTAGCTGTAGCCGGGCGTGCGCTCGTGGCTGAACAATTCCATATAAAACGCGATCCGTTCCTTGAACGGCAGCGCGTCGACGATCTGCCAGCGGTGGTTACTGACAAACCCCCGGTTTGCCGGGCCGTCGTTCCGCGGCTGGCCACAGTACGGGTAGAAAAAGATGTCGGGGGCCGACCACGAGTAGTTGAAATAGTCTTCCGAGCCCGTCCCGAACGTCGACGGTCGCGCCTCCCCGTCCACGAATACCTTCTCATCGCCTTCGCCCCACCAGTTGCCGTGCGGCGTTGGGATCTCGTTCGGGTTCAGCATCATGATGGCCGTACCCACGTACACGCCCGCGCCGTTCGCCACGACAAACGGCAGGTCCTGCACTTCTTTGTTCGACGCCACCAAGCCGTGGTCGACACGCCACCGCGCACGGAAATGCATCGACCGCGCCGCGTCCCACGCGTAATCGTCCGCCAGCGCATCGCCTTTGATTGTCACCGGCTGTTCGCCCAGGTTCTCAAACACCAGCCGCAGCGAGCGCTCGAACGGCATCACATACCGCGACGTCATCGTTCCGTCGCCCGACGCCCCGTCGGCAGCCACCGTAAAAGGCAGCGACACGTATGGGTTCACCCCGGGCGCCGTCCCGAAAAAATCACCCACAGGCGCCTGCACCTGGCCCCACGGATACGCGTCGCACTCGACATGTACCACCGTCTGCCGCAGCGCTAAGTCCCGATCGCCCGCCGATACTGCCACACGCAGCCGCTCGATGGCCTTCGGCCCCTCGAATTCGATCGCCTGCTTTTTCTCGCCCGGCCCGACCGTCAACTCGAACGGCGCCGCCGCGCTGGTCGAGCCAAATTCGTATGCCCCATCCGGGTCCGCCAGCACCTTGGCCGCACGTTGAAGTGAAGACTCGCAAGCCTTCAAATCCTGCGCTTGGAACGTAATCACCTGCGCCGACTTGTCGTACAGCCGAACCTGGATCTGGTAGAAATGCAGCTTTCTCAAATCGCCCGACCACTCGATCCGGCAACGGCCCGCAAACGGCATCGGGCAATACGCCGCGTCGCGCTGATAGAACGTCCCGGCAAATATGCTCGAATCCACCCCGGCCGTCTTCGCAAAACCGTCGTAAGGCTTGGTCAAAAACTCTTGTGCCAAGCCATCAAACACCTTCTCCCCGTCCAGCAACACCCGCAGCGCACCCTCCATCTTCGCCGTCCACACCCGGACTATCGCGCCGGGGCCCTCGACATCGCAGACCAGATACTCGCCAATCTTATCCTCGCCCGGCTCTTTCAACACCGCTTCAAAGTTCGGAATCGGCTCGCCCCCAAAACCGTCCGAGTTCGAAAACCACAACGGCCCGCCAGGAACCGTGCTCCGCCGGTCATACGACGAGAACTGCACCGTCTCATATTTCGGGTCGGGCAAATAGGTCAGTCCGCGCAGGTCAACCATCTCGTCAACCAGCGACCCTGTCGTTATTGGCGCGGCAACACCCGCCCCCGACAAGGCCAGCACCAATACCATCGGAAATTGAACAAAAAAGCGTTTCATTTCAGTATGCCCTCGCTTGAATTAGGCCATTGTTAAATCCACCGCAATCCAAAACCCGATTTACACAATCTATCACATGCCGTCTTATTCTTCCAGTTTTCGCGCCCATTAATTATTGACAACCGGGATAAATTATGTAAAAATAACCGCGCTCGGGGATCTGCTAATCACCAAAAGAGGTTTCAGATGGCCAAAGCCCGTTCTGTAAAACCAGAAACAGCCAGAAAGGAAGGCAACCGCAAGGAAGCCCTCCGCGCCGCCGACATTGGCATGTATTGTTGTACTTATGACGGAATCATAGTATATATGGACCGCATTGCCGTCAACCTGTTCGAACTCGGCGAACACCCTGTGGTCGCCGGCCGCAATCTGCGCGATCTGCTCCACCTCGAACCCGAAGTCGAACTGTTTCCCCCGGCGCTCCGGCGCAAAAAACGCTTGAGTAACGTCAGCCGGAAGATCACCACGCCCAAAGGCAACCTGCGCGAACTCGTGGAAGACTATTATGTCGTTTCAGAAGGGCCGCACCAGGCGGTGCACGTCGTCACCCGGCTGCTCGCGCCCCCGGATGAATATCCCGAGTCCAACCTGCGAACCTTGCTCCGGGAAAGCGACGCCCGGTACAGGACCACGATTAACGGCCTCGGCGACGGCATCCACCTCATCGACTCTGAAATGCGCATCGTTCTGGCAAACGGGTCGTTCCGCGAATGGCTCGACTCCGTGGGCGTCGACCAGGACATCATCGGAAAACCCATCACGGAAGCGTTGCCTTTCCTGTCCCAAAGCGCCATCGACTTGTACGGCAGGGTCTTCCAGAGCAGAAAAACGGTTGCCGTTGAAGCCAGCAACACCATTGGCGGCCGTCTGGTCACCGCTGACGTCCGCTTGATTCCCGTCACCGAACACGGAACCGTCAAGTACATCATCACCGTCATCCGTGAAATCAGCGAAAGCAAAAAGGCCGAGCAGGCCCTCCGCGAGAGCGAGGAAAAATACCGAAGTATCCTCGAAAATATCCAGGAAGGCTACTACGAGGTTGACCTCTCGGGAAACTTCACCTTCTTCAACAGTGCCCTCGGCAGAATCTTCCGCTATACGCCGGAAGAACTGATGGGAATGAACTATCGCGAATATTACGCCGCTGAGGACGCGGAAAAGGTCTATAACGTGTTCCACCGCGTCTTCACGACCGGCGCGCCCGCCCACCTCTTCGACTGGGAAATCTCGCGCAAGGACGGTTCGCGGGCCGTCCTGGAGCTTTCGATTTCGTTGATGCGCGACGCCAAGGAACACCGCATCGGGTTCTGCGGCATCATCCGCGACGGCACGGAACGAAAAGCCGCCGAAAAAGCCTTGCGCGACGCCGAACAGCGCAACCGGGCCATCGTCGATGCCATGCCGGACTCCATGGTGCGAATCTCCCGCAACGGGACCATACTCGACTTCAAGCTCGACTCCCAGCAGGAAACCGAAGAGTGGCGAAAGAGGAGCCTGCTCAATGCGTCTATCCACGATGCCCTGGGTGAGCCGATCGGCCGCAAAGCGATGGAATACATTCAACGCGCACTCGATACCAACACCATGCAGGTGTTTGAATTCCAGAACCTGGGAGCCGCTACCGGGATCCTCCACGATTACGAAGCCCGGATGGTCGTTTGCGGCCAAGACCAAGTGATGACTATCACCCGCGACATCACCGAGCAGAAAGCCGCCGAGAAAGCACTTCGCGAAAGCGAAGAACGCTACCGTGAACTGTTCGAAAACGCCAACGACGTCATCTACACCCACGACCTCGAGGGCCGGTTCACCTCCCTCAACAAAGCCGGAGAGCGGCTCAGCGACTATACGCGCGAAGAAGCCGTCACCATGGACGTGCTCAGCGTGGTCGCCCCCGAATACGTCGACCGCGCCGCACAGATGATCGCCAGCAAGCTCGACAACGAAGACCCCACACAGTATGAACTCGAAATCATCACCAAAGACAACCGCCGCGTCTTGTTCGAGGTCAGCACACGCATCATCTACAAAGACGGCGTTCCCCATTCCATCCAGGGAATCGCCCGCGATATCACCGAGCGGCGAAAAGCCGAAGAAGACCGGAAACGGCTCGAAGCACAAATCCAGCACGCTCAAAAGCTCGAAGGGCTCGGCGTACTCGCCGGCGGCATCGCGCATGATTTCAACAACCTGCTTGTCGGCGTGATGGGCTACGCCGGGCTCGCCCTCACCAAGCTCACCCCCGAATCCGTCGCCTACGGTCACGTCGAGCGCATCGAAGCCAGCGCCCAGCGCGCCGCCGAACTCACCAACCAACTCCTCGCCTACTCCGGCAAAAGCACCTTCGTCATCCGGCCGCTCAACCTCTCCACGCTCGCCGTCGAAATGGGAAGGCTGCTCAGCGCCAGCATCTCCAAAAAGGCCGTACTCAAATACAACTGCAGCCCCAACCTGCCCCTCATCCACGGCGACGCCGCACAGCTCCACCAGGTCATCATGAACCTCATCACAAACGCATCCGACGCCATCGGCGACGAGCCCGGTGTCATCACCATCAGCACCCGCACCATCATGGCCGACCGTGCCTACCTCTCCAAAACGTTCCTCAACGACAACCTCGGCGAAGGCTTTTACGTCTGCCTGGAAGTCTCCGACAACGGGTGCGGCATGGATACCACCACGCTCCCGCGCGTCTTCGACCCATTCTTCAGCACCAAGTTCGCCGGTAGAGGGCTCGGGCTCGCCGCGGTACTCGGAATCGTCAGAGGACACAAAGGCGCCATCAAGGTCTACAGCGAACCCGGCAACGGCACCACATTCAAGATCCTCTTCCCTGCCACCGACACCGCCGGCACCGACGCCGAATCCGGCGACGCCGCTCGAGCCAAAAACGCGCTCGCCGGATGGCATGGCGCCGGAACCCTCCTCGTCGCCGACGACGAAACCACCGCACTCCAAGTCGCAAAAGACGTACTCGAAACCTACGGGTTCAAAGTCATCGGCGCCACCAACGGAAAAGAAGCCGTCCAACTGTTCGAGCAATACCAGGACGAAATCATCGCCGTGCTGCTCGACCTCATGATGCCCATCATGAACGGCGAAGAAGCCTACGAACTCATCCACGCGATCCGGCCCGACACACCCGTCGTACTCTCCAGCGGCTACACCGAACAAGACGTCTCCGAACGATTCGCCGGAAAGGGGCCCGTCGCATTTATCCAAAAACCCTACGTCCTACAGGACCTCGCCAAAAAACTCCGCGACGTACTCGAAAAACACCCACCACAAACTGACTGATCACGCCCGCTTGTGGTGCGGGCGTCCCGCCTGCACGGCCCTCAATGATGAACCACCTACTTCTTTGTTTGGACAGAAAAGCCAATGATGCCGGTTGTGCGATCAATCGCCCCGCAGCAGGCCGAACACCACAAGGATCACGCCGAACGGCGCAAACAAAATGAGGCAAAGCGTCGAAAACATGCCGATTCCACTGGTGTCGCCGGAAGTATAAAAAAAGGTCTCGTACACGTACAGCCCAACGAACGGACCGAGTCCAATAACCAGAAAAACCACACCCAACCGAACCCCCCACCGACCCAGCGCCCAGCCCAGTATGGCTCCGATCACGACGGCCCCAACAATCGCTTCAACCATAATAGGGTTCTTCTCCCGGTGAAGTCCCTCTAATGTTCGCACATGCGTATGCCGCACGCCCTTGTGAACCTGGGATACTGAATTCTCGAAGTCTGGCTGGCTCCATGCGTGTTGTGTCTATTCCACCGTCTGGTGTTCGGAACTCACCGCTTGGCCTTTTTCGTCGAACACGTTGACGTAATAGACGGTGACGCCTTCAGGGATCTGCGCTGTCACGATTCCGGTTTGCCTGTCGATCGTAGCCGAGGCGGTTTCCCAGAGCCGGTCTTGCCACTTACCGATTTGTTTGGTGAACGTGAGTTCGGCTTTGGCAACGGGTTCGTGGCTTTTAAACTTAACCCAGGCCCGGTTGCCGTCACGGCCCTGCTCGATGATGGCGGGAAGCGGCGGGCCATTGTTCAGGATGGAATCGGCGAACGTGTGGATCTCTTCGGGATTCTCGCCGGCGGGGCCGTGTCCGTGAGGCATCCTGACGCGTATGCAGAGGGTGCGCGGGTCGGCAGGGAGCCGGTAGGACTTCTGGAGCGAGTCCATGGGGTACGCGAAATCGTTGGTGCCCGTCACCCACAGTATCGGCATCTGCGCCCGCGGCAAGTAGACCGACGGGTCCCATCGGCGTAACCAATCCGCGGCGGTTTCAGTGGTCATCTTGCTGAAGTTGTCGAGCCAGGCCGAGTTTTCGCCGAGGTATCCGCAACCGTACACCGGCGCGGCCAGCTTGAACCGCGGATCGACCCCGGCGGTAATGCACGTGAGGTAGCCGCCCCACGAGATGCCCGTGATGCCCGTCCGGTCCGCGTCAACCTCGGGAAATGACCGGATCAGCGAGTGGGCGAGCAGGATGTCCGCGACGGCCTGATACGTCCATTGGTCGGCGGGCGGCTCGTCAGTTTGCTCGAACCCGCCCCAGCCCGCGGGTCCACCCATCTCGTGGCGTTCCCAATGGCCGTACGTGCCGCGCGGAACGCACCCACAAGTGTCCATGGCGATAGCGGCATAACCCCGTTCGTTCCACAGCCGCACCCAGTTCGCGAACGCCGTGCCCCCGCCGCCGTGTACCAGCACCATGGCCGGGTGTCTCGCGCCGCCGACTACCGGCGCGCCGTCGGCCGGGACCCCGTACCAGGCGAACACCCGCGTCGGTTTGCCCCCGCACGGCACGCCGTCGTAGAACAACGCCTTCACGCCCTCCTCCTCGAACCCGGGCGCAGCATACGTAGCTGGCGCGTTGCCCAGGGCATCGAGGTCCCACGGCAGCGCGGTAGGTTCCGCGGCGCGAGCGGCGAAACACAAGAAGATGACAGCGAAATAAGCGTAGAAGCGGTGGCAGCACATCTTTGGGAACTCCTCCCGCGGCATTATACGGCAAAGTAGGTCCGAAATGATTTGACCCAGAAACGCTGCCAATTTCGCCTGGCGTCGCGCTTGTAGAAAAGGATTTTCCCGCTCTTTTTATCCGATACTATCCGCACCTTTCACCTCCGGGCACCTTCATTCTGTCAAGCAATTCCCCCTTGTTCCACAAATCTTGACCAGATTCCCCCCTTTTTCCGACCCCAAAAAGTGCACCAACTCGGGCTATATAAAACAGAGGCATATGAAAGGGTCGAGACAATGAAAGAGGCCGGCAATTCGCCCACCGCGTTGCTGCCCCAGTGCGTTGCTCCCCAAACATCCTACATTCTCAACAGGAAACCAACATGACTACACATTCAAGACGCTGGAAAGCGTTGGAAATACGCGCCGCGGAATCGCTTGGCGGCGAACGCGTGACGA
>DATKVG010000022.1:0-23176 GCA_035530195.1 Bathyarchaeia archaeon
CCATGATGCCGGTCGCGTCCATCTCGAACGGCCGGACGTAATCCGAGTATGACCCTCTGGCGACGCGCACCATCGAGTCCATCCCGCCCATTTTGGCGGTTCTGACCTGGTTGTGCACGGATTGGAAATCAATCGGCCCGTGTTCCATACAAAGCCACACGCAGTGGATGCCGATGTAGCCCATAATTTCCACCACGTTCGGATCCGTCAAATTCGTCTTCGCACACCACACCGCCTCACCGTTCCTCAGCTTCTTCAAGACCACGCTCTCATGCATTCAACGCTCCTTCCGTGCCGGCTTGCTGAATTGTGCTTATTAGAAGCGATAAGGTACCATGCGTTCAACTTGTGGGACGGCAGCCATGAAAGAGCCGCGCGAACAGGGACAGAACATTTACGCCCGTGCCAAACAGCGGATTCCGGGCGGCACGAATCTGCTGAGCAAGCGGCCGGAGATGTACGCGCCCGGATGCTGGCCCGCGTTCTACCGCGAGGCCCGCGGCTGCGAAATCTGGGACGCCGACCACCGCCATTTCTATGATTTTGGCCACAACGCCGTCGGCTCTTGCCTTTTGGGTTACGCCCACCCCGATGTTTCCAAGGCGGTGCAGGTCTGTCTGGAACAGGGCAGCATGTGCTCGCTCAATTCGGTCCTGGACGTGGCCCTGGCCGACCGCCTTTGCGAGATTCATCCGTGGGCCGAGCAGGTCCGGCTGGTTCGCGGGGGCGGCGAGGGCTGCGCGGTTGCGGTTCGGATAGCGCGGGCGACGACGGGCCGGTCCGCCGTGGCCATCTGCGGGTATCACGGCTGGCACGATTGGTACCTCGCCGCCAACCTCGGGGAGGACGACGCACTCCGCGGCCATCTCCTGCCCGGGCTCGACCCGGCGGGCGTCCCGCAGGAGTTGCGCGGCACCGCGTACACGTTTGCCTATGACGACGTTGCGGCATTCGAGGCGATCATCGACGCGCACGGCGACCGGCTGGCGGCCGTCATCATGGAGCCGTGCCGGTACCACGATCCGCAACCGGGCTTCCTCGAGCGTGTCCGCGGTCGTGCCCATGCGGCCGGCGCGATGTTCATTTTCGACGAAATCACGATCGGCTGGCGGCGCTGTTATGGCGGAGCGCACCTGCGCCTGGGCGTCGAGCCGGACATGGCGGTGTTCGCCAAGGCGCTGGGCAACGGCCATCCTATCGGCGCCGTCATCGGGACCGCCGCCGCAATGGACGCCGCGCAAAAATCGTTTATCAGCAGCACGTACTGGACCGAAAGCGTCGGACCGGCGGCGGCGCTGGCCACGTTGCGCGTGATGCGCGACACCAATATAAGCGAGCACGTCGACCGCATCGGGGCGCTGGTTCAAGAGGTATGGAGAAAGAGCGCCCTGAAGCACGGGTTGCCGGTTCGCGTGCAGGATGGGTACGCCTGCCTGCCCCGAGTCGTCTTCGAGCATCAGCAGGCAAACGAGTTGCGGACGCTGTTCACACAACGGATGCTTCAACATGGTTTTCTCGCAACCGGGGCGTTTTATCCGACCCTGGCGCACAACGAGGAAATTGTCGGATCGTATGCCGAAGCAGTGGACACTGTTTTCCAAGAAATAGCAGCGGCCCTGGAGAAAAACGCGGTCAGTGAGGCTCTTTCGGGCCCGCCGGCCCACCAGGGTTTTCAGCGATTGCTTTAGTCTCAGACGTGTTGGAGGAATGATCATGCCCGTTCTAGACCTGTTTTCACTGGAAGGCAAAAGCGCGCTCGTGACGGGCGGCGCGGGCCTGTACGGGCGGCAGATCGTTCGCGCAATCGCCGAAGCGGGCGCCGAAACCTGCATCGCCTCGCGCAATATCGAGGCCCTCGAAATGTTTGCGGGCGAATTGCGCCGCGACGGCCTACCGGTCACCGCCATGCAGTACGATCAGGGGGACGACGCCTCGATATTGATGCTGCGCGACGCCTTTCTCGGCCGCCACGGCAAAATCGATGTGCTCGTCAACAACGCCGTCGCACGACCCATGAAAGACGGGTTCTATAGCGCCGCAGAAACGTTCGACGAGAGCATGCGCGTCAACGCCACCGGCCTGTTCATCATCACGCGCGCGTTCGGCGACTCGATGGCGGAAGCCGGCTCAGGGTCCATCATCAACATCGGATCGATTCAAGGGATGATCGGGCCTGACCCGCCCATCTACCGCGGCACCACCATGCACGCATGGGCGCCCGACTATTTCTTCCACAAAGGCGGCATGATCAACTTCACCCGGTTTATCGCCAGCTATTACGGCCCCCGCGGCGTGCGGTGCAACTGCCTGTCGCCGGGCGGATTTCAAACCCCCGAACACCCGGAGCCGTTCGTGAGGCAGTACAGCGAGCGCACGTTCCTCGGCCGCCTCGCCAACGACACCGACCTCATGGGCGCCGTCGTCTTTCTGGCGAGCGACGCGGCCCGTTACGTAACAGGCATCAACTTGCCCGTGGATGGAGGCTACACGGCGAAATGAATTCATTACGGATTTCGGATTGCGGATTACAGATTGCGGATTAGGAACGGAATGTTATGACACTGTTGGATTGGATCGTAATCTGTTGTTACTTCACCGGCATGATGGCCGTGGGCTGGTACTACGCGCTGCGAACGCGGACACGCGAGGATTACCTCCTCGGCGGCCGCACCATGCCCTCGTCGACCGTCGGCATCTCGATGTTTGCGTCGATGATGAGCACGCTGACGTACCTGGCGGTGCCCGGCGAAATGATCCAGCACGGCCCCATGATTGCCGGGCAATACCTGAGCTATCCGTTCTCGTTTCTCGTCACGGGGTTTCTGGTCATACCCTTCATCATGCGATTGAAGATCACCAGCGCGTATGAACTGCTCGAACAGCGGCTTGGCCTGAGCGTGCGGATGCTGGGCTCGACGTTTTTTCTGTCGCTCCGTCTGCTTTGGATGTCGGTGATCATTTACGCCACCGGCACCAAGGTGCTGATCCCGCTGCTGGGCTGGCCCGTGTCGACCACGCCGTACGTTTGCGCGGCGCTGGGTTTCATCACGGTGGCCTATACCAGCATGGGCGGCCTGCGCGCCGTCGTCATGACGGACGTGGTCCAGACGATGATCCTGTTCGGCGGCGCCGGGCTGACGCTGGCGCTGGTCACGCTCAAGATGGGCGGCATCAGCGAGTGGTGGCCGCACCAGTGGTCGCCGCAGTGGGATGAGTTCAAGGTTGTTTTCGACCCGAACGCACGCCTCACCATTATGGGCGCCATCACCGCGAGTTTCTGCTGGCACGTGAGTACTGCCGGCTCGGATCAGATGGCCATCCAGCGGTACCTGGCCACGCCCAGCCTCCGGACGGCCCGCCGCGTCGTCGGCGTCTACTTAATCGCCGACGTGTGCGTGGGTCTGTTCCTCGCCACGATGGGCCTCGCCCTGTTCGCATTCTTTACGAAAAACCCCAACATGCTCCCCCCGGGGCAGACTGTTCAGACCAACGCCGACACGCTGTTCCCGCGCTTCATCGTGACCATGCTGCCGCCGGGCATCACGGGGCTCGTGATCGCGGGCCTGCTCGCGGCGGCGATGTCCAGCCTGTCCTCGGGCGTGAATTCGGCGTCGTCCGTCATCGCGGTGGACTTTATTGATCGGTTTCGTCGCAGCGGCCCGCTCACCGAGCAGCAAAACCTCCGGCGGACCAAGCGGATCTCATGGACCATCGGCGTGGTGGTGGTGGCATTGAGTATTGGCGTCAGCCAGGTTGGCGGCAACCTGCTGGAAACCTGCCACAAAGTCGTCAACCTGCTTACGGCACCGCTGTTCGTGCTATTTTTCATGGCGTTCTTTGTGCCGTGGGCGACCTCGGCCGGCGCGTTTACGGCGGGCATCGCCAGCGCGGTTGTGGCCATCGGCGTCGGCCACTTGGACTGGTTTGGCCTCAGCTTCGTCTGGATTCTGCCGTCGGCGCTCGTAACAGGCATCATCGTAGGACCGATAGTAAGCCTGCTGCCGCTGGGCCGGCGGCGTAGAAAAGCCCCGGAGGCGCGCGCCAATGACGCTGCCGAATGACCTGCCCGAGATCGCCTGGCACGGCGAGCGCGTGTCGCGCATCATTTTGGGCACGGTGCAATTGGGCATGGACTACGGCGTCGCCAATGTGCATGGCCAGCCTGATCCCGCACGGGCGCGCGAGATCGTCCAGGCCGCGTGGGAGGCCGGCATCCGCCATTTCGACACCGCCCAGGCGTACGGCACAAGCGAAGCCGCATTGGGCCGCGCGTTGCGCGAACTGGGTATCGCCGGCGAAGCGCGCGTGGCATCCAAACTGGCCCTGCCGCGAGATCCCGCCGAAGTGCGGGCGTCTGTGGAGACAACGTTCGAGCGGTTGGGCGTCGAGCGGCTGTGGTGCATGATGTTTCATTACCCGCGGTACCTCCATGAATGGGAGGGGCCGCTCGGCGAAATGCTCGAAGAGTACCGCCGCGCCCGAAAGTTCGAGCACCTCGGCGTGTCGCTGTCGCCGCTCGATGACGCACCTCGCTGTCTCGCCCACCCTGCCATCGAGGTGCTCCAACTGCCCTGCAACGCGTGGGACCGGCGTCCCGTGCGCCTCGGCATCATCGAAGCCGCGCAAAACAACGGCCAACTGTGCTGCGTGCGGAGCATCTACCTCCAAGGCCTGCTTACGATGTCGCCGGAAGCTGTCGCCGCGCGGTTGCCCGCCGCATACAAAGCCGCCCGCGCCTGGCACACGTTTGCCGCGGAGAAAAACATGTCGCCGAAGGAACTTGCGGTCCGGTTCGCAATGACGGTCGCCGCACCGCTCGTGATCGGCGCAGAAACGCCCGAGCAAATAAGCGAAACCGTCGCCCTGGCGCACCACGGCCCGCTGCCGCCTGAAACCATTGAAAAACTTTCAACGGCAATAGACCCATTAGTGACTGATGAGATTCTCGAACCCTGGAGATGGCCACAATAGAATGCCGGCCAATTTGGAGTGCGGCAGCTTGCTGCCACTTTCTACTGAACGCTTGCCATCCAAAGCGGCAGCAAGCTGCCGCACTCCAAATGGCGCCATTATTACAGTAAACAGCTTTGCGCGAAGGACTGACTTCGGCGAAGTCGGGCCAGCGTGTTGCATGGGATTCCTGCAGGTCCTATGATGCGGGAAACTCGGGGAGGTACGCACATGGGCCGCTTGGGACTGATCGCTGTTGCGTTGGCTGTGGCGCTGCCGCTGGTGGCGGAAGAGCCGTTCGACTATTTCGACAATTCGTGGAGCGTGATTGGGCTGAAGGATTATGCGCGGGGTACGCGGATCACGCCGGATAACAAGCTGATGATCGGTACGTCGGTCGGCACCGGCGAGAAGGAGGCGGAGAAGGCGTCGGTGCAGATCCGGTTTGGCCGCAACCTCGAGTTGTTAAGCCGGAAACAGACAAAAACGCTCATGGACGGTTGGCTGCCGGTGGTCCTGTTGACGGCGGAAGACGGGCCGGTCCGGTACGAGTTTACGTTCTGGGCAACGCCGCTGCCGTCGGTGAAAGATTGGGAGAAGGCGTTTGACGAGCCGACGGAAGGCGAGAATTTTCTGAACTGGTTCCTTTTGCGGATTACGAACACGGGAGATGCGCTCGCCACAGCCAAACTATCCATCGAACAGACGGGACCGTATGAGAAAGAGAAGCACCCGGTTCCAAGCCTGGCGGAGCCGTCGATCTTCACTACGCAGGTGGAGAAACTCCATCCTGTGGAAGTTGGGAGTCCGATCCCATGGGAGCCGGTCGAAGGAGTCAAGTTCACGGGGGACGATCGCGGGGTTTGGCTCGAGCGGACGGTGGCGTATTGGCGCAGCGTAATGGCGGATGCGGCGTTGATTTCGGTGCCGTGCGAGAAGGCGACGCAGGCATACAAGGCGGCGCACATTTGCCAGCTTATTGCGAGCGATCACGGGGAACTGCACGGCGGCGAAGGCTTCTACGACGAGTTCTACATTCGCGACGGGGCGTACCAGGTGATGGAACTCGAGGAGGCGGGGTTGTGGGAACCCGCGCGCAACGCGATCGAGGTCTATACCAAACACCAGCGTGATGACGGGCGGTTCGAGTCGCAGAAGAACCAGTTTGACGCGAACGGCCAGGCGTTGTGGGCGCTGTGGCAATACTACCAGATCACCGGCGACCGGGCGTGGCTCGATCGGGTGTATCCGCAGATGCAGAAAGCGTGCGAGTGGATCGCGCAGGCGCGGAAAACCAACCCGCCGGACGGGCCGTTCGCCGGGCTTCTTCCCAACGCGCCGGCCGACGGCGAATCCTTGTGGGATGGAAAGCATCACGCCGTCGGATACGACTTCTGGAACTTGCGCGGCGTGCTGTGCACCGCCGACGCCGCCAAAACGCTCGGCAAACCGGACGAAGCGGATCGGTGGATGAAGGAAGCGGCCGACTACCGGCAGGCGATAGACGCGGCGTGGCAGCGCGTGGGTCTCCCCCACTTCCCGCCAAGCTGGGAGAAGGACGGGACGCATTGGGGCGACACGGAGACGTTGTGGCCGACGCCGATCTTTGCGATGGACGATGCGCGGGTCGGGGCGCTGATAGACGAGGTGCGGACGCGGCATCTGGGCGGGTTTGTCGAGGGGACGATCCGGTGGACAAGCGGCAAAGGCGAACCGGCGATTCATCCGTACATGTCGGCGTACACGACGATGGCGTCGCTGGCACGAGGTGAAGACGAGAAGGTGGTCGAGGAGTTTTACTGGTACCTGCTGCACTCGACGGCGACGCACGCGTTTCCCGAAGGCATCTTTTACAAGCGGCGGTTTGCGTGGAGCAACACGATCCCCCACGTCACGGGCGCGTCAAACTACGCGCTGCTGTTCCGTCACATGCTGATCCACGAGCAGGGCGACGAACTCCATTTGCTGAGCGCGGTGCCGGACTGGTGGCTGGATGAGGGCAATGCGATCAAGGTCGAGAAAGCGCCAACACATTTTGGGGTGATCGGGTTTGAAGTTCAGGGAACGCCGGGGGGAGTTCGGCTGAAATTCGAGCCGTCATGGCGCGAAGCCCCGAAAAAAGTCGTGCTCCACCTGCCCAAATCGCGCCCGCTCGAGAATCCCGGAGCGGTGGAAGTGGTCACGCGGCCAGATCAAAAGGTCCGCTGGGATTTTGAGACGGTTGTAGCGCGGTACAGGGAGATGCAAAGGCAGAAATAATAGGACGTAGCACATATAGGACCTATAGGACGTATAGCAGGCGGGACGCCTGCGCTACAGTGCGGGCGGCCATACAACCTTGCGAGGGCGAATGAAGCGGAAGAAACTGCTGGTTTTCTGGGCTGTGTTTGTTGTCGGGCTAATCTTCGCGGTGGCTCTTACACTCCGGAAACTGAGTGTCGTATTTGCCCCGGATGTTTATGGACTGGAACCCTCGATGTTCCGGGCGCCCCAGAAGGGTGAGGCCGCGATAACAACATTCGTCAGCACGCTCTCGACGCCGATGTCCGTTCCCAACATTATCGTCATTCTGGCGGACGACCTGGGTTATGGCGACCTGAGCATCCAAGGAAGCCCGGCTGTCAGAACACCGTGCGTCGATGCCCTCGCGTCGGAGGGTGTGAGGTTCACATCGTTCTACGCGAGTGCGGCGGTATGTTCGCCTTCGCGGGCCGGTTTGTTGACGGGCCGTTATCCGCTGCGCTGCGGCATCATCACGCCGCTGCAGGCGGCCAACGACAACTTGATGCGGAAAGCAACCCGGCAGGCCGGCGTCCTTATGGCGCAGATGGGCGTAGTGGACATGGCCGGCGGCTCGAACATGGTCATGGGCCTGCCGGAGTGCGAAATCACCATTCCCGAGGCCCTGAAGGTTGCCGGATACCGGAGCGCGGCCATCGGCAAGTGGCATCTGGGCGATTTCACCGTCTTGCCTGAATACCATCCATTCAATCACGGGTTCGACCATTTCGTCGGGTTCAACATGTCCAACGATGACTGGCCGGTGGCGTTTTGGCGCGGCAAACAGGAGGTCGTCAAAGACATTGGTATCGACCAGGAGAAATATACCCGGTTGTTCACCGAAGAGGCCGTCACGTTCATCGAGCAGTCCAACGAGCGCGCGCACGCGCGCGAACCGTTTTTCCTTTACCTCGCGCACAAGGATCCGCATCAGCCTTTCTTCCCGTCCAAGGAATTCGCGGGCAAATCCGACGGCGGCCCGTACGGGGATGCCGTGTCTGAGTTTGACTGGAGTGTCGGCGAAGTTGTGGCTTGCGTCAAGAGACTGGGGATTGAAGATAACACACTTGTCATTGTCACAAGCGATAATGGCCCTTGGTTTGAAGGCAGCGGGGGCGGCCTCCGCGGCCGAAAAGGCCAGAGTTACGAAGGAGGATTCCGCGTTCCGTGTGTTGCGTGGTGGCCCGGCCACATTCCGGCCGGACGGGTGGTGGACGAACCAGCGATGCAGACCGATTTCTTTCCCACATTCATGAAACTCGCCAGCCTGAGCCTGCCGAACGATCGCGTGATTGACGGGGCGGATCTCGGGCCGCTCCTGACGGGCCAAGGCGCAGTGCCTGAACGCGCGCTGTTTTTCGCCCACGACTACGATATCGAGGCGGTAAGGGCTGGACCCTGGAAATACTTCCGCGCCAACAGCCACTATGTCTGGCCGGTTCCATTGGACAAGAAGGACAATGTGGCAGGTCAACTGGCAGGCGGGAACGATTATCAGCCGCCCGGCACGGATGTGACCGTGCCAGCACTCGGCGCATGGCCGTCACTGTATAACGTGGACCGGGACCCCGGCGAGGCTTATAACGTGGCCAAGCAGCATCCCGATGTCGTGGGCGCGATGGACCAGCGAATCGAGAGGTGGCGCACGGACTACTATGCGAATCCCCGTGGATGGCAATAGGGGCGTCTTCGAAACGGTTTTAGCGCGGTATCGGGGAATGTAGAAGTAAAAACAATAGGACTTATGGGACCTATAGGACCTATAGGCCGAATGGCAGGCGGGACGCCCGCACCACAATTGGGCAACGAAAGATATCAGCCGCCGGAGGAGGGGTGCGGAACTGGTGCGCCGAACCCGCCTGCGGACGAGCGGAAGAACCCGAGGGTGCTGAAGCTTTTGTCGGGGAGCGTGAGCGGTTCGGGCGGCTGAATGGCACCGTCGTCTTTGGCGATGGCGAGTTCCACCTGGAGTCCGTCTTTCTGGTACTCGCGGAGGTGAACGGTGATATCGGCATTTGGGGCGCCTAACGAGCTCGTGACGTAGACTACTTTTGTGATGCCCTGGGCTTTGAGGAACTTCGAGCCGGGCATGATGCTGTCTTCGATGTAGTAGCGATTGTCGAACTGCCCGGGCTTGCCTTTTCGGGTGCCGAGCCGGCCGGCGTCGCACAGCCAGGCGACGGGCCCGGGCGTGGGGAACGCGGCGCGTTTTTCGGCGAGCCATGAGGCGTACCGCAACAGCGCGGCGAGTGTGTGTTCGGGCCTGATCACGCCGCGGAGATGCGGCCAGTTGTTGAACGTGCAGACAAGGTCGCACCCGGTAACGGCAAGACATGCGCCGAATGCGACGGATTGGGGCCCGGGCATATCGACGATGAGCATGGTAGAGGCATCGATCCAGGGTAGGGGGTGGAACTCTCTGATGGGCCAGGGGTCGGCGTCGCATGGTCCGACGGCGTCGCGCTTGAGGTAGTCGAGCGCCACGAACAGGGTGAGGCAGTGAAACGGCGGCCATGGGCTGGTCGGGTGCGGTCCCCAGACGCGGGCGAGGTTGCGCGCGTCGAGGAAGTTTTTCCAATCGGCGGTACCGCGTGCGTCGGGGACGTTTTTCCCGACCACGAGCCGTGTCCGCATCCGCATAAACGGGACCCGGAATGCACCAACAAAATTAAACAGTTTCGACAGCGGTGACCACATAGTAGGCCTCATGGGTTGTGAAACCGATTTCGTCGACGCGCGAGTAATATCCCGCGAACGCGCCATCTACCAAGTAAACGCCGAGCGCCGGGAACAGCCGGCGCATCGAGTTGAGTACGGGCAGCGGGCTGAACGCGTGCTGGGCGATCCAGGCTCGAGGCGCTTTGGCAGCCTCGGCCAGGCATTTGTCCCACACTTCGGGCGTGCACATCCGGCCGATGGCGACGGAGTCGCCCATCCGGCCGTACAGTTTCTTCAGGACCCAGTTTTCCCGTTGTTCGCGGTAGAGGGGAGCGCGGTCCTGGCGGAAAAACTCGGTGTGCGGCGTGTACCGGTTCAAGAGGTCGGTGTCGTGGGGATCGAGCACGGGCACTTCGCGCCAGAGGGCGTAGAGTGCCTTGCTTTGCCGCACGAGCCGCGACAGGGGGTTGATGATGGGAATTATAGCGGCGGTTCTGCGCCAGTCGCGGATGTTTTCGAGATAGCCGTACCATTCGCCGGGGAAGAAACGGAAGATCCAGTCGACGGTTTTGCCGAGCAGGCGCGGCCGGCCAAACGGGCCGCAGGTGAGATGGCTTGGTGCGGCGAGCACGGTTTCGATGCCGCGCAACTCGAGCAGTTCCGAAAGGATGAGGACGTGCTGGAGGTCTTCGGCGTAACCGGTGGCGTAGACGAGCCCGGCGCGGTTACCGGGCGGGATGGCGTCGAGGAAACTTTTTGCGAAATCGCCGGGCACGAATGCGGCGCCGAGGAGGGGCGCGTAGAGGTCCTTGCCGGCGATGCACTCGTTGAATCCGCCGGGCGCGTCTTCGTTGAACTCGGGGACCATCCAGCCGGATGCCGTGGGGATGAGGTCGTAGCGGACGATACCGTGAGTGGGCGGGATTTCGGCCCGCATGATCTCGAGCGCGGCAGGCGGAATGCCGAGCCGGTCGAGCCAACGCGGCTCGAGGAGGACACGCGCGGCGGCGCGACCGAGCGCGTCGTGGATGCGGACGCAACAGTTGACGGCGTCGTTGTGTTCGGCCGGGGTGATCATCAGCGCGTCGGGCAGGACCCGCAGGGTTCCGCCGACGTATGCGTCCCACTTGTGGTATTTGAAGCGGAGTTCGTCGACGAGCACGGCGAACTGCCCCGGATCAACGGGTAGTGTTTCGATACGCACGGCTATGCCCCGACGTACAGGCGGTCGATGATCTGGTTGAGGACGAAGACGGCGGCGGCGAGGCCGATGTAGAGGCCGCGCTCGAACACGCGGAGCAGAGGCGCCTGCGGCATCTTGCCGCCAACGAACATGATGACCTCGTGGCCAACGAGCATGAGGCCGATGACGCCCATCCCGAGGATGCCGTGGCGCCATCCCCAGAAGTCACCCGCGACGCCGCGGAGGATGAGCGTCGAGGTGCTGATGGTGTATACGGCGACGGTCCATGCCATGGCGGTGTCGCGATCCTGGCAGAGTTGCCGGCGGAACCGGCCGGGCTCGCGCCAGAGGTAGATGGCCGTCGAGACGCCCAGGGCTACCCAGCCCATCAGGAAAAAGCCAACCGGTATCCACCAGCCGCCTTCGGCGTCGGAGAGCGGGTCGGCCTCGCCCCAGAGGCTGCCGCCGAACACGATGCCCGTGGCGAGCGTGAACCCGGCGATGAACACGGTCACGGCAAGGTTTTTGCGCTCATAGGCGTCGCTGCGGAGGCGGAAGCCGTAGAGGCCGGCGCCCAGTTGGCCGAACAGTTTGGTGGCCGCATAGGCCATGACGAGGTAGAAGGCGACGTATACGCCTTTGATGCTCGGATCGCCGTGGTACTGAATGACGTAGGCCGTCCAGGCGACGGCGGCAACGACGGCGAGGCGCATCAGGCCGATGCTCGGGTTGCTTCGCGTGAACATACCGGGCAAACACGACACGCGCGTCGCGGCCGCGCCCACCAGCCCGAGCATACCGGAAACTACCAGAACAAGTATTTCATCTTCGCTCACGTGAGCGTCTCCCACGGTGTGTCTGCCAGCCAGAGTGCTGAGAGTATGGAAAAAGTCATGGCCTGCCGTCAAATCCAAGTGTTCTGATTGAAAAGCCGTGATTTATCTAATAGCGTAAATACGGCCCTCATCGAACCAGACATGTTATAACGATAAAAGCAAGCCGGCGGCAAGATGAAACCGCGACCGTTTTCCGGAAGATTTCATGTCCCAACTCAGCAAGGCGGAAAAAGCGGCGGTAGTCACAATTTGTGACCACATTTGTGGCCACCTCGCCAGGTTGGCAATACAAGGCCAAGGAGGCACTTAATGCAGAAGAAGCTGTTTCTTGCGATTGTCAGCGTATTTTCGTTCGCTTGTTGGGCAGAGGGTGTTGAGGCTCCCTGGTATGAGCGCCTCGATGTCGGGATCGAGGTGGGTCCGACGGGTGCGCAGTCTGGGTGTGATCCCGGCGATACTACGTATGCGTGCCGGTTTAATGGGCGTGAGATTGTGGAGAAAGCGGCGGCTAGCAGTTGCGAGTACGTGGTGATCTGGGCCAAGGACAGCGAGTTTGCGTATTACGACTCGAAGGTTGCGCCGAAATGCCCGGGGTTGGGCGAGCGCGACGTGTTGCGGGAGGCGGCAGATGCGGCGAAGGGTGTCAAGTTGCCCGTGATCGCGTATTGCGTGGTGCAGGGGAACGGGTATCCGCTGCGGGATCATCCGGAGTTCAAGATGGCGGACAAGAACGGGAAGCCCATCGACCGGATCTGCCTGAACAGCGCGTATATCGACCACGCGAAGGCGGTGGCTTTGGAGATGCTCGAGTATGGGATCGCCGGGTTCCACATCGACATGATCGACCAGGGGTTTGGGCCGCCGTACGGGTGCTGGTGCGCCAATTGCCGGCGGTTGTTCGAGGCGGAATACGACGAGCCGATGCCGTCGGGCGTGACGTGGGACGTGGCGTGGGATCAGATGCTGGAGTTCCGGTACGACACGAGCCAACGGTTTGAGAAGACCCTCCGTAAGTATATTCGCGAGAAGGCGCCGGACGTGACGGTGGATTTCAATTACCACGGGTATCCGCCGTTTTCGTTCGAGGTGGGCCAGCGTCCGGTTCAGCACGCGGTGAACGCAGATTTCGTGACGGCCGAGACGGGCGTGTGGGGGTTTGGCGCGCTGGGCGTAAGCCTGACGGCGGAGTTTTTGGTGGCGGCGGCGCCGGGCAAGCGGTACCAGGTGGCGATGTCGCGGCATGCGCGCATCTACCACGACAACACGTGCCGGCCGCTGAATGATATCCGGTGGGAGTTGCTGTCGCTGCTGGCGCACGGCGCGCAGGTGACGGTGGTGGACAAGACGGGCTATGACGGGTGGCTCGATCCGGTGGCCTATGAGCGGATCGGGAAGGCGTTTGCGGAGGCGCGCGAGAAGGCGCCGCTGTTCCGGCACAAGCAACTGCCGGAGGTCGGCCTTTATTATTCGGCGCGAAGCCGGGACTGGTACGGGCGGGAGACGCCGGCCAAGTATCAGCAGGCGTTTAGCGGCGCACATAAGGTCATGGCATATGAGCACATCCCGTTCGGCGTGATCCTCGAGGAAAACGTCAGCGCCGAGAGGTTGCGGGCGTTTCCGGTTGTCTTGCTACCGAACGTGCCGATCTTGTCTGAACGCGAGGTCCTGCTGCTGCGGGCGTACGTCGAGCAGGGCGGCAATTTGGTCGTGACAGGCCAGACGGGCCTGCTCGGGCGGATGGGCGAGCCGCTCGAGCGGTCAGTGTTGGAGGATTTGATCGGCGCGAAACTGGTCAAGCGGCTCGAGACAACGGATAACTACGTGCGGTTTGGATATAACAAAGGGACACCCCCCACAACTGCCGGGGGGCGTCCCGACGTTGGAGACGACCCGGAAAGGTTGCGGGAAGGGTATGCCGCGGATTGGCCATTCCTGGTGGAAGGCCCGGCTGCGGCGTACGCGACGACGACGGCGACGGCGGTGGGCGAACTGATGCGGCCGGCGAGGACGTTGCGTCAGCAGCGGGGCGAGGAACCCGTGTATCAGCCCAATTCGGCGGACAAGCCGGTGGGGCCGGCCATCCTGGTGAACGCGGTTGGGAAGGGCAAGGTGGTGTGCGTGGCGGGCGCGCCGGATTTCGCGAGCGCGGGCGAGCACCCGATCCCCGAGGCGCGTGCACTGCTGCGGAACGTCGTGCGATATCTGAACCCGGCGCCGGTGGTCGAGGTGACGGCGCCGCAGAACGTTGAGGCCGTCGTCATGAAGGACGAGACTGCTGGCACGCTGCTCGTGCATCTGCTGGGATACCAGTCCCCGCCGCAATGCACGCCGTCGCGAAACCGGCCCTACGTGCTGCCCGCCTTGATCGAAGACGCGCCCATGTACCGCGCAACCATTACGGTGCGGCAACCATTCAGCAAAGCGACGGCACACAATCCGCGGACGCAGGTGGCGGTGGAAGGTCAGACGGTGGAAGTCGTAGTGGATGACATTCATGAGATCATCGAAATCAGGTGATCAAAAGGGTATACCGGGGCTACGCCGGGTCGCTCCTCGACGCCCTGTCGCAGGAAGCGGCGATGCTAGGGCGGCACGGATGTGATCCGCCATAAGAGGAAATGCGCCCGCCGAACGGGTAGAATGACGCAGTTTTCGACCAGGAAGGAGATATCAATGAAGCCGACGACTAGTTTCAAGATTTCAAGGCGCGCGTTTTTGTGCGCGACCGGCGCGTCTATCGCTATGCCTGCCATCCTCCCCGCGTCCGCGTTGGGCGCAGACAAGACCACCGCTCCCAGCAACAGAATTAACATCGGCGTGATCGGCACCGGCGGCCAGGCCAATGGGCTGACCAAAAACGCCATGGCCCACGACTTCGTCCGGGTCATCGCCCTGTGCGATGTCGACAAGAGCCAACTCGACAAGGCAAAAACCGTAGTGGACGAGAACTACGGCAACACCGATTGCGAACTGCACTCGGATTACCGGGAGCTTCTGGCACGGAAGGATATCGATGCCGTCATTGTGGCCACACCCGACCATTGGCATGCGCTCGTGTGTGTCGAGGCGGCCCGGCGCGGTAAAGACATCTATTGCGAGAAACCGTTGACTTGGTCTCTCGGCGAAGGCAAGGCGGTCGTCAAGGCCGTCAAAGAAAACAAGCGCGTGTTCCAGGTCGGCAGCATGCAGCGCTCGAGCGCCCGCTTCAAGCTGGCGTGCGAACTGGTCCGCAACGGATACCTCGGCCGGATCAAACGCATCCTCGTCAGCCTCCCCGACTACGGCAACGCGGTGTGGGTCGACGAATTTCCCGCGCCGCCACCCGAAATCGACTGGGATTTCTATGTCGGCCCCGCGGAATGGACACCGTTCCATCCAAAACGATACCACTGGGACTGGCGGTGGTGGATGAGCTTCGGCGGCGGCCAAATGATGGACTGGATCGGCCACCACGCAGACATCGCCAATATGGCCATGGACTGGGACAACACCGGCCCCATCCAAGTCGAGGGCATCCGGTGGGAGTTCGGCAAGGAGCGGAACAACCTGTACAACGCGCCGGCGCGGTACATGTTCGAGTGCAAGTACAAGGGCGGCGTCACCCTCACCATCGCTAACGTGTCCGACATGCCCAACGAATTCAAAGCCTGCGGCAAAATGGGTACCATGTTTTTCGGCGACAAGGGCCGGTGGGTCTGGGTCGACCGCGGAAGAATCAAGGCCAACGACAAAAAACTCCTCCGGCCCGGATTCAGCAAAAGAGACTTCCGGTTCCGCAAGGAAGGCAACCACATGACCGACTTCCTCACCGGCATTCAGACGCGCCAAGAGTGCATCGCCCCCGTCAACGCCGGCCACCGATCCGCGTCCATCGGCCATCTCGGGAAAATCGCGTGCACCCTCAACGCCAAGTTCAAGTGGGATCCCAAAAAAGAGGTCATCACCGACAACCCAGCCCTCAACGGCCTAATCACCCGCCGCTACCGCGGTAACTGGTCACTCGAGGAAAAAGCGTAACATCGTAGCGACAGCCATCAGACTCTAAGCGGCACCGATTGATGCGGCTGTCGCACACGACTTACAGATGGACAGAGCGGGTGTATCCTTGTCCACATCGACTTTTCACCGGCTCCACTGTCCCTGGTTTCCCCCCGGTCAGTACGTAAGCGGAGGGAAACCGGGTCGGGATATCAGTTCCTCATCAGTCTCTTCCGGATTATCAGCACTTGCCAGTATGAGATCCCGCAGGTTAATGACCGTATCCGCTCTAATGGCTGTAATTTCGATACCCAGCCTTGTCGCATCGGCGTGCATTATAGTACCCTTTATCTCAATCTCCTTCGCCTCCTCGAGATGGAAGCAGACAGTGCATGTGACCCCCGGCAGCAGTGGGGTCTCACTGGTAGCGCACAGGCCGAGGGCCGACACATTTTGGGTTTTGGCTTCGATGCTCTTGCCTTTGTCCGGGATGATCGTTACGGGCTTTACGACCGGGACCCTCGAGAATCGCCTATTCTCGTAACTTGAGCTTGTCTCGTCTACTATGTGTTTCCGACGGCGTGGCATACCGATACAATACACATGATCAGCATTGCTTTTCAAGCGCTACCTGTATTGGCACGAGGTTGGGGCGTAAGAAGACCGCGTGCTTCCTGAAAATCTATCCAGCCTTGCTTGGTGCGTGCTTTGAGTTTAGTCTCTATTGGTGTAAGCGGGTCCCCGGTCCTTTTGCAGGAAGTTGGGGATGGCGATCCATCAGCCCATCCAGTTCGGCGAGCTCGACCCTGATTTGCTTTATGAGTTTACTCGATTTGGACAAGCTCTCCTTCCTCCTTCAAATAGCGGGTAAAAGGATTATCTTCGTCGAGGTCGATCAAGTCCAGAGGATGCCGCAAGATGTCGCCCGCGTTTCCCATCGCTTTAAAGAAAACTTCCGGAGCGAGGCCTGTAACGGCTAGATCGATATCTGAACCTTCACGTAAGCTGCCGGTGGCCGCACAACCGAACAGGTACACTTCACGGGCGCCCGCCGCCTTGAGGGCTTGCGCGGCTTGAGCCACCCGTTTACGAAGCTCGTCCGTCATCAATCTTTCCTGCCTTTCTCCGTCTCGTCTGCGTTGAGTCTATATCAGAAGGCTACTTCGACGGTAGTGGTTCCTTGGCAAAAAGCGGGCACACGCACGAATGGCACTAAGATAAGCGTAACCGATTGTAAACCAATGCCTTACAACGAAGGCTTGGCGCTTGGCAAAGAGACACGGTTTTCGAGGCGGCAAAAACGAGATGGCGGGAAACCAAAAGAAACGGCTCTCTGTCGAAACTTACCCTTGCGCGCGAATGGTTACTGTTTCCGCTGCGGTCTCGTCACATCGTTCATAAACTCTTACATCTGAACGTGTTTCGCTTAACTTAGTGCCATTCGTGGCTGTCCTCTGTTTTTCCTGTTTTTGCTTGTTTTCTCGGAATTGGCCGCATTATATCCCGCCCGAGTTGTCTGGGCTGTGACACTTGGGCGCAATGTAATTGGGTTGCACCCTCGGGCAGAGAAGCATAGATTGCAGGTACTGGGTGCCGAGGTGAGATTTTCCTACAAGAAATGTTTTGTATAACTTTACACTTTATGTTATACTTCTTGGCATGAGGACAACAAGAAAGACGGACACGGTTCTGTTCACGGCCAAAGGCCAGGTCGTCATTCCCGCGGCACTGCGGAAACAGTTCCAAATCGAAGCCGGGAGCAAGGCGGTCGTGCAGGCAACGCCCGACGGCATTCTACTGAAGCCCGTCACGCGCCATACCATTGCCAAGCTGCACGGCATTCTCAAGCGGAAACCCGGCGGGAAGCCGTTGGCGGCGGAATGGGCCGAATACAAGCGCGAGGAGAAGGAACTGGAGGATCGCAGGCGTGACCGCCACGGTTCTTGACAGCTATGCGCTACTGGCCTTCCTTCGCGGCGAAGATGGAGACGGCAAAGTCCGGCAACTGCTCGAGCGGGCCAGCGAACGTGACCAGCCGCTGCACATGACCGAGGCCAACTACACCGAGGTCAAGTACATCATCGTACGCAAAGAAGGCCGCGCGCGTTGGGCGCAAGTTGCCGCCGATCTACCTGCCTTGCCGTTGGAGTTCCACCCAATCACTCGCCCTCTTGCCGACATTGCAGCCGATTTCAAGGTCCAATACAAAATAAGCCTCGCCGGCGCATTTGCCGCCGCGTTGGCGAAGGAAAAGAAAGCCGAACTCGTCACCGGCGATCCCGAGTTCAAGCCGCTTGAAGGTGAACTAAAGATAAAATGGATTAGCATCGCGGCCTGAGCCGTCTGGGGGAAAACGCGGCGGGGCAACCTCCCGCGTGGAACCTTAATGGCCATCATCCGCCAAGCCGGCCTTACTGAAGATGAATTTCAAGCCTTCATCTAGCGATACGGGCGAAAACGAAGCGCCTAATCATCGTCAGCACACGGTGTCCGAAATCTTTGTCGATGCCGATGGTTGCCCTGTAAAGGAAGAAGTCTATCGCGTGGCGGAACGATATGGCCTGAAGGTGACTCTGGTCGCAAACTCATCGTTGCGGATTCCCGACGCCGAATGGGTCACGCTGGTGGTCGTGGGCGACGCGTTCGACGCGGCGGACGACTGGATTGTCGACCATGCGAGCCGGAACGACATCGTGATTTCAGGGGATATCCCGCTTGCGGCACGCTGCCTCAAAAAGGGCGCGCGTGTTCTGGGCCCAAAAGGCCGCGTGTTTACCGACGAGTCAATCGGTGAAGCGGTCGCCATCCGAGAACTTTCGTCTCAGCTCCGCGACGCCGGTACTATAACCGGCGGACCAGCGCCCTTCGGACAGCGAGACCGTTCGCGCTTCCTCCAGCGTCTTGACGCGCTCGTAAATGAGGTCCTCCCACGCGACAATCCCATGAAAAAGAGTTGATGCTTCAGAGGCGAGCGCCATGACGGCATTGTTGTAAAATAGGTGGCTACTCGAACTGGAGGCCGTAGGTTTTGTAGAAGGGGAGCGTTGATTTCCGGAGTTGTATCCGCTCTTCGGGAGTGAGACGGTTGTCCTGGAGAGCGGGCTTTATTTCGGCGATCCATTGGTCGCGCACCTTTTTGTAGGCGTCCCCGTCGGCTTTGGCTTTGCGGCATGGTTCGGCTGCGACGAGCTTTTCGACAGCGCTGTCAATCATTTCGGCTGCGGCGTCATCCATGGCCATGGCGTCCACGACGGCAAACAGGGCGTCGTTGCTCTTGATGGTGTCGGACTGCCGGTGGAGGTCATAGAAGTGGCGGCGCAACTCGGGAAGCAGCTTTTGGGCTTCTTCAATTTTGCCTGCTTTGAAAGCGTCTTCGGCAGAGCGGGACAGGCGGTAGAGGCGCCTTGTCCACGCACACCAGCAGTCGCTTCCCTCGAACCGCTTCGGGTACACGTCGGCGGATTCTGAGAAAAGTTGTTTTACGGTGAACAAAAACCCGGCCCGGAATTTCAGCGCGGCCTCGTCGGCCTTTCCCTGTTCGAGAAGGTCGAGCGACTGCGCATAGCTGTCGGTCAACCGGGTGGTCCAATCTTCCCAGCGTTTGTCGAGTTCAGCGGCAGCCAACTGGCTCCGTGGGGGGGAGCCTCAGCCAGCCTGCGCCGCCTGGGGCAGCGCGATGGCCAGCATCGTCAAGATGACGGCTGCCAACAAGGTTTTCCTGAACATCTTCTCTCCGTGTTGATACTACTGTTTTGTCTCTTTGGGCAGGTTCTTTTCGGTGAATTCCAGAACCAGCCCCTCTATTGGCTTGCCTTCTTCAACCTCGATATCGCGACTGACCTCCAACCACTCGGGCGCGAGTGCTTTCAACGTGTACTTCCCGGGTAGAAGGTACAGGATCCACGACCCATCTTCTTCAATTCTGGCGCCGCGCAAAGATTTTTCGTCTTGATTAGCCGCAACACTTGCCCTGTTTGGCTCCAACTTATACATCGTGTCTTTGAAGGCGAGCCGGCCGCGAACGGGGGTTCCTTCCTCCATGACGATGGCCACATCATAATGCTCGCCGGCTTTGGTTTCGAGCTTGGGCGGCTCGCGTAACAGGTACTTCTCCAGCACGGGGCCTAGTCCTCCGCAAGCGACCTGACACGTGCCGGCGGGGACGCAGTCGGACGTGTATAGCCCGGTGCTTGTTTCTTTTGCTTCCACAGTCATGTAAGTATCGGGTGTTGTAACGATTGACACATGCATTCCGGCCAAGGGGTTTCCGTCGTTTTTGGTTGTCACGGTGACCGCGACGGAAGCCGCTTTTGCCAGGGTGACGGTGTTTTCGTCGGAGGACCTTACGGGGTCCAACCACGTGTGGGACTTGACGTACCCGGGAGCCGTGGCCAGCAGCGACATCGGCACCCTTCCAAAACTCGTAATCCTGACGGCGCCGTTGGCGTCGGGCGGATAGGCGAACGGCGAGTTGTCGCCGAAGCCGATGTCGTTGCCTGAGATCTGGGCATAGCCGACCCAGACGGTGGCACCGCTGATGGGTTTGCCGGCTTCATCGACGATTTTGCAGTCCCACCCCGAGCCGTCGTCGGGTTCGAGCGCGATATCGAGGTCGAGATCCTCGTCGGAGAAGATCTGGCGGCAGACGGCACGATATCCGGGGTGCTGGACAATGAGAGTGCCGTTTCCTTTCCAGGTTTCGCCCGGGGCGGTTGGCGCGACGATGGCCGCGACTCCGTTCTTGCCTGTGCGGAAGCGTTTCGTTACCTGCTCGGGCTTCTTCTCGACGCGCACAGTCATCATGACGCTGACATCAACGCCCGCGGCGGGTTTTCCATCGGGATAGGTCAAGCGGATTTGCTGGCGGACCGGTTGTGAATTGGATTCCAGTTGCAGCAGCAGGTCGGTGTTGTCGGTGGGTGTTGCGACGCGTCGGCCTTTGAACCCTTTGGCGACAACCCTCAGGACGACGGTCCCCGGCGCCAGGCGCGGGTAGACGAACTCGCCCGCCTTGTCTGACATGACCGGCTGATTGTGGCGGACGACGTCCTGAGACAAGGCGTTAATCGCGGCGTTGGCGATAGGCTCGCCTTTCGCATCTGTAACGCGCCCGAGAATGGCGTTGAGGTACTGCGTTGCCTCGAGCTGGATGACGCCGTCTGGGGGCAGTTCGGCGAGATTAAACTTGGCGTTGCCGTAGGCGTAGTCGCGGTTGTCGTCGTCGTCGGCCGTCCAGAACACGGTGTAGGCGGCATTGGGACACCCGAACTTGAGTTCAAACTCGCCGTTGGCGTCGGTGGTTGGTTCCTCGCGCGCCATGTACAGGCCGCTGCCGTTGATCTCGACGTCGGCATAGAACTTCAAGCCGGCGGCGGGCAATCCGTCTGTGTTGATGACACGGCCTTTGTATGGGCGGGTGGGTTCGAGCGTGATGACGGCTTCCTGCGTGCCGGGTTTGAGGGTGACGAACCCCGCCTTGTCGCGTTTTTCGGTTTGGGCGTAGAGCTTGAACTCGCGGTCGGTGGGCGCGGTCTTAATCGTAAATTCGCCGGTGTCGCTGGTGGCCACGGGCCGCGCGTCGGAGTGGATGGACACCTTGGCTTTGACGGGCTTTCCGGTTTCGTCGACGACCTTGCCTTTAAGGGGCTGGACCGGCCACAGTTTCACCTGGCAGTCGTCCAGATGGGTGTCCTCGGTGAACGACTTCTTGAATATCTGATTGCCGCGCGAGCGCCACGACTCGTCGATGATATAGTTTCCCTGTTCGTAGTCCGCCTCCCAATAGGCGCGGATCTGCGTATTGGGGGGCGCGGTGAAGCTGAACGTTCCATCCTGGCCGGTCCTGATGTTCGCAACACGGTCAAGGCTGCCGCCGGACCCGCTGGTGTAGGCGTTGAACACGAAATTGGCTGCCGGGCCTTGTGTGGTCAGATCCACGACGCGTCCTGTGACGACCACGCCTCGGGCGAGTGAGAGGTCTTTTTGGATGTGTTCGCCGGCTTTGGGTGTAGAGTATTCGGGTTTTGTGATGTAGGGGGTGCCCGGGCGCAGGTCTTGTGCGGTCAGCGACAGGGAACTCTCCCTATCCTCCGGTTCCTCCTCGGGTTTCATCCACGAATAGCGGAACCCCTTGGTTGGCAGGTAGTTAAACTCATAGCGCCCCTGGTCGTCAGTGACGGTGACATCATCCCACCACAGGCTGTTGCCATTGTAACCAGCCTTAACGGCGGCGCCGGCCAGGGGCGTGCCGTCGGGAAGTTTGACGGTTCCGGACGCTTTGGCGCCTGGGAAAAGAATTACGGCGCCGCCTTCGTTGCTGTGCCCTTCGGCGTACCCGTCTTTGAGCACCGTGTAGGAACAGCTGGGCAGAGAACAGATTGCGGCTTGGCCTTTGGCGTCTGTGACGCCGGAGCATATGCCAAGATCGCGGAATACTTCGAGGTACCGCTGGTGCCTTGGCAGGGTAATGTCTTTGGCCACTTTTTGCTCGGCGTATATCAGCCTTACCAGCGCGCCTTCGATGGGTTTTTTATCCTTGTCGGTGACGCGGATTTTGCAGGGGACGAGCTTTTTGGTGTTTACGGTGACATTGTCCAGGGCCTCGCCCTCTATGACGGAGTTAAAGCCCATCAGTTCGTCTTTTTTGCGGACAATCACCGAGTACTTGGAGGTTACGTCCTCGGTCTTTGCCGACTGGGGTTCCCAGACCACGGCCTGCTTGAACAGGAACCGGCCTTTGCGATTGGTTTTGGTCTGGGCCGCAACGCGGTCGCGCAGGCCGCGCTCACCGCGGGCATAATACAGCCAGACGTCGGCTTTTTTCAGGGGTTTTCCATCGGGATCCAGGGCCGTGCCGGAGATATCGTGCTTTGGCAGGCCGGCGACAATCTCGTCGAGGGTTTTGAGGGAATCGGCAGGCGCGGCGGGCGCGTCCTGGGCAGAGGCGGCCGTAGCCGCCAGGGCCAGCGCAAGCAAACCCGCCAAGTACCGGTTCATAAGACTTCCCCGCTTATGCCCTCACTATGACAATCGTTGAAGAAAACGATCAAGAAGCAGAATAGCAGATAATACTATATTTGTCCAGAGGCAAGAGTTGCCCCGGATTCGCACGTAAGAAACGCGGCAAGATGCCGCGTCTACATTTGCGGCCAATGTAGAAGCGGCATCTTGCCGCTTGCGGTCTCGCTGCGTCGCATCAAGAGACCCACCGTGTTCACACCAAGACCCCGGGATGGCGGAATGGCCTGCCTTTACAAGCCCAATCAAGAACTCGCTTCGAGGTGAAAGAGCC
>DATKVG010000023.1:0-7107 GCA_035530195.1 Bathyarchaeia archaeon
GTTTCGGTTCGGCGCCCGGGTCAGCCCCGCCAGCAGGGCCGACTCGGCCAGCGTCAGATCCCAGCAGTCCTTGTCGTAATACTGCCGCGCGGCGGACTGGACGCCGTTAGCGCTGACGCCGAGGAAGATCTGATTCAGGTAGAGTTCGAGGATCTCGTCCTTCGTGAAATCGCGTTCGACCTGGTACGCGATGACCGCTTCGCGGAGCTTGCGCGCCACGTTCCGCTCCAGGCCGACCGCGAGCGGCTCGATATTGCGGACCACCTGCTGCGTTATCGTGCTGCCGCCGCGCGTCCTCCCCGTTCTGAGAATGTAGAGGGCTGCATTCAGGATGGCGTCCGGCCGGACGCCCTTGTGTTGATAGAACTTGTCGTCTTCCGTGGCGACGAATGCTTTCTTCAGATGGAGTGGCATCTCGCTCAACCGCACCAATTGCCGCTGTTCAGTCGAGAATTCCCCCAGCATCTCACCGTCCGACGAAAACACCTTACTACCAATCTTCGGCCGGAAATCCTCGAGCGTCTCGATCGTGCTCTTGGCGTCATCGACAATCCAGCGGAACGTCCCCAGGCACGCGCCCCACACCGCCCCCACCACCAACAAAAAGCAAAAGAACAACCCACTACAGCCGCGGCGTCGTTTCCGAGGCGCCACGTTTGGAGTACCGGCTTCAGCCGGTGCTGGGTCCATAACATCAGGCATAAGGCAATCCTACCATTCCATTCTTTCCGCTGCAACGATCAATCCCCCAGCGCCCATTTAAGTTCCTTGTTGGCGCGCGTTACAGCACCGCGGCGACCGTATTGGTCGGGACGCTTTCGCCCCAATTGTTGACGGCGACCACGCGGTACTCGAGGTGCGGGCCACGGGGCTGGTTTTCGAGCGTGATCTCCGGGTGCAGCGCGCTACCGGCGGCGTCCCAATCTCCATGGTTATCGAGGCGGCGTTCGATACGGTAGACGGTAGCGTGGCCCCCATCTTCCGGCACATGCCAACGCAGCAGTAACCATCCATCGCCCTCGCGGACAATCGTCAACAAGCCCGGCTGGCCCGGCGCTATCCGTTGCCGGGCATGCGGCGCGCTCCATCCGAGACAACCCAGTTGATCGTCATTCATCAGCGTCACGTTCTCCGCATAACGCAACACCTGTTTCATATCCCGTTTCAACGCACCCAGCGACTCGTCTTTGGTCAGAGTCGCCATACGCGCCGCAACACGCGCCGTCACCGCCGCCGACTGCGCCATGCTAAAAGCATCACGCCGCGCCCGCAACGCCGCCGGATCCACCGGCGGCGAAGGAAACAACCCCGGATGCGCCTCAAGACCCGCCGCAATACGTTCCGCTAACGCCACAATCTCCGCTTCCGACAACGGAAAAGCACCCATCATCAACCCTCCCTAATGTTTGTCCTCTTTTCGACAGGATTTACATGATAGACAGGATTTTCGGTATTTCCATCCTGTAAATCATGTAAATCCTGTCAAAAGAAAGTGCAACCAAATACCCATTGTTAGGCTCAAGAGACACCTACGAGGCATCACACATCACGCCAGAATTATACCACATAAGACCCATATTATTCCATACAGCGCGCATGTCACTTTACAACAGACATAATATATAGCGAAATGGCTCTAACTCAATCCACATAAGACCAAAGATAAGACCAGTAACGCCAAATAAATTATATCTCAGGCCCAATCCATTTTATCTAAGGCCAAACCGAAACTATATAAGCCCAATATCGACAGATATTACGCCAAAATCATTATAGCCTAGCCATAATCCATATTATATCACACCCAATCCATAATATATTACGCCCATTGCATATCATATAACGCCAAACATACTATATATAAATCCTGCTATCCACGCATCCACTAGCCTAGAACACAAAGAAAACAGCCTAGAACACAAGAATTCCGCCCATTCAACCAAGAAGACACCCCAACCAACAAAGAATACCGACCACCTAACCCAGCCAAAACTCGAAAACCAGGACTCATGCCCAGAATCCCAAGCCCCGTTCCCATCGCACCGGGATAAAGCGATATTTCCAGAAGCGGTGCGATAGATCGACACCCGACACCGTTCGACTCCTCGCTCCCACCATCCCCAAAGCCCTCAGGACCCGCCGCCTTCTTCCTTCTCGACCGCGTCGAATTGGGCAAAGCAGGGGCGCGGCTTTCCGTCTATAGTCTCGAAGGTGCCCCCAACATAGAGCGTCGTGCCTGAAAGCGCCAAGGCAAAGATGTTTGAGTTTCGTGGCTTCCGGTTGTGACCCGTGGTCGTCGAGTATGGCAATTCGATGATATCCGGGTTCATGCCACACATCTTGTCCACATTTGGGTTCCAGTCCGTGGCGCGTCCAGTGGCGGCATCGAGTGCGGCAATGCAGTTCCGCCCTTGCCCACCGATGACGCTGAACCAACCCCCAGCGTAGACGGTTCTGCCATCGCCCGACACCGCCAAGGCGGCAATCGATTTGTCCGCGTTAGGGTTCCAGTCCGCGGCTAGGCCCGTCGCAGCATCGAGCGCAACAAGATGATTCCGCTTCTCCCTGCCGATTCCATTGAAAACACCCCCGGCATAGACTGTTGTGTCGGACACCGCCCAGGCGCTGACACTCCCTGGGAAAGACGACCGCTTGTCTTCGTCCGCCGCGTCGGGATTCCAGGTCGTGGCTTGCCCCGCCACGGCATCGATCGCGGCAATGTTGTTGCGTGGCTGCCCGCCAATAGAGGAGAACCATCCTCCGGCGTAGACGGTCGTGCCATCGTCCGATAGGGCCAAGGCAGAGACACTCGATTCCACACGGAACATGACCTTCACATTGTGATTCTTCCAGTCCGTGAACATCACCTTGGGATTCCAGTCCGTGGCTTGCCCCGTTACAGCATCAAGGGCCGCAATGCCGTTGCGTTTCTGCCCGCCGATGGTGGTGAACCGGCCTCCGGCATAGACGGTCGCGCTGTCGTCCGACATCGCCAATGCAGAGACGCTCTGGCGTGATCCTCCACCGCTCGGGTTGGGGTTCCAGTCCGTGGCTTGGCCGGTCTTGGCATCGAGCGCAGCAAAGTGGTTCCGCGTCTGCCCGCCGATGGTGGTGAAGTAACCTCCGGCGTAGACCGTCGCGCCATCGCCCGACACCGCCAAGGCTTCGACGGGCGGACACGATAGAGTGGCGCTCGCGTTGGGATTCCAGTCCGTGGCTTTGCCGGTTTTGGCATCGAGCGCGGCAATACCGTTCCGATACACTCCGTCAACGCCCGGCGTACCTCCGACTGGTCCAACCCACGTGAAAGCGCCGCCGATGTATATCGTGGTGGGAGTTGTGGCGATGGCAAGCACCGGCCCGTTCGTGACCCAGGTTTCTTCGCGCGGGGTATTGCTCTGGGCGAGGGCTGGCAGTGCGGCCAGGAACGCGGGCGCTATCAGCATCAGCCCGAGCGCCGCGCGCGCGTGGTGTGTCAATGGGCGTTTTCTGAGGAATGCGTTTTCCGTCATCTCACTGCTCCTCCTTGCGTCGCGTTGCATGATACGTGACACTATATGCCCGCTTTGACGTGCCCGTTTTATTGTGACTTGGTGTCTTGGGAATTCTCTGGTGTTGCTTTGTCAGCCTTGTTCCGTTCGGCGGGGTGCACGCGGGCCATCCATTTGTAGTAGCCGATGCTGATGCACAGCAGGCCGGCGCCTACCACGGCAAATGCCGCGACACGTAGCAGCGGATCCTGTTCTTTCATATCCAACAGGAAAAGGCGGCCAAGCGAAAGCAGAATAACGACCAAGCCGGCGTACCGATAGAAGCGTTGGTGAAACAGCAACGACAAAATGAAAAGGGCGGCGGCGAGGGCAAACCAGCCGATGGTGACGAACGCCAGGTTGGCGTCCATGAGATAGGGAATCCTCTCCAGCAACACCAACAGCAAGACGGCCGCCAAGCCTATGGGCGCCATGGCGGATTCCGGCCGCCGCGGATCATATTTTACATTACGCGCCACCGCGGCCAAGAACTCCTCAAGACGCGGGGCCCACCGCACATAGAGGCGTTCAGACAGGATCCAGAATACCGCGAGTAGTACAAACGCTATGATGAATCCTGGTTGCAGGGATTCAGCGCCAAATGCTTCAGCCGTGTGGCGGATCGAGGCGTAGAGTATTCCGGCGGCGGACACGGCGGCAGCGGACGGAATACGGAGTGTTACCCCGTATGCCAGAAATCCGTAGCAGACCAGCGCCGTCGCCGTCATGAGCCATTCCGGCTGGATACGGACTTCAAAGTAACACAACAAGACGGCCATGGCGTTGACCACAAGGGCCGCGCCAACGTAGGGTGCGATTTCGGTACGTTTCTTGAAATACGCGAGGTAGCGGTCGCCCAGCAAGGACAAGATCACCAGCAAGACCGTCGCAACGCCGAGGCCCGTATCCACGACGGTGGCGTCGAATCCAATCCCGACGTTGCGTAGGGAGGCGTAGAACGTGCCAGCAAACGCTAAGACGAGTGCGGCCGGGGAACCAAACGCCGCCCCGTACGCCAGGAAGCCGTAGCAGACCAGCGCCGTCGCCGTCATCAGCCATTCCGGCTGGATGCGGACTTCAAAGTAACACAACAAGACGGCCATGGCGTTGACCACAAGGGCCGCGCCGACGTAGGGTGCAATTTCGGTATGTTTCTTGAAATACGCGAGGTAGCGGTCGCCCAGTAACGACAAGATCACCAGCAAGACCGTCGCAATGCCGAGGCCCGTATCCACGACGGTGGCGTCGAATCCAATCCCGGCGTTGCGTAGGGAGGCGTAGAACGTGCCCGCAAACGCCAAGACGAATGCGGCCCGGGAACCAAACGCCGCCCCGTACGCCAGGAAGCCGTAGCAGGCCAGCGCCGTTGCCGTCATCAGCCATTCCGGCCGAATGCAGGCTTCGAAGTGGCACAACAAGACGGCCATGGCGTTGACCACGAAACCGGCGCAAAGATACGGGGCGATCGCCGTGCGTTTCTCGAAATGCGAGAAATAGCGGTCGGCCAATAACGATAGGAGTGTAAGCGCAACGATGGCTGCGCCGAACTTCGCGGGGGCGTCATGGAAATAATGGAACACTTCGGGTACGAACACGACACTGGCCCAAAGCATGAAGCCGCCCGAAACGGCCGCAAGGGCCGTGGCATGCAGAGTCAGAAACAGGCCGGCCGCAAGAACCGCCGCCGCGGCGAGGGCGAACGCCCCGTTGACGCCCGGAATCTCCGCGACCAGTAACAGCCCCATCAGCAAGGCGCATGCACCATACAGGATGTAGGGGGAAGCGATCTGCTGGTGGAATTCCAACCCGACGCGTCTTCCGATGTGCCGTTCTTCGGATGCCAAGGCCACCATCGCCGCCGCCGCAAGTCCGGCAATGGCTACGGGCAGGTTAATGACTTCGCGTAGCGCAAGTTCGTGGCAGCCGATAGGAAGCGCGGCCAAGACGAACAACGCGATCCCCGTGAGCCCAAAGGGTTTTGAATGGAGGAGCGCGGCACCCACCGTCAGCGCCAAGGCGAAGCCGGCCATTACCCCGAAACGGTGTCCGCCTTGTACCAGCGGGAACGCGTAGGCCAAGAACAGGATGGTTCCCGCGAGCGAGTATAGATACGGGAAGAACAGGCCTTCGTATGGCTTCTCGGTGTTTTCGAAAGAGTCTGGCCGTTCGGTAACGAGATCCAATTGCCAGCACAGGCTTAGCAGGCCCGGGCTGAACGGGGCCGATCGCGGAGACCGGAGGGTCCAGTCCGTGCGCTGGTACAACTGTGACGCCAAAAGGAATGCCGCTACGCCGAGCACCGCCCTGATGACGTACCCGACATACCCCGGGGCCGCGTAGGCCATCGTCGTGAGGTGCAACGCGCCGGGGGCCACGGGTGACCCGAATGCGATTTGGAATACCGCGCCGAGTGTCTGCACGAACGCGATGCCCCCCACGGCGAACGCCATCAACCGCATCACAAGCAGGCCGGACCGGCGGGCCGATACGAGTATTGCTACCATCTCGATGGCCAGACATAGGGATAGGGAATTGCCTCCGTAGCGCGTTGCGAGGGCCAGGGTGAAGAGCGCGATGGATTTGAGGAAGTAGACATTGAATAAGGGGTCGCCCGCGCGAAGACGCAGGTAACCAAGGGCGATCATCAATAGGACTGCGCTTGAACAGAAGCGAAACAGGTCCTGATGGCCGCGCGTGAAGTCGAAACTGTTCATCACGACGGTGCCGAGCGCGAGGAAGCAGACGGTGTTCAGCGTGACAAAGGCGTTGCGGAACCAGCCAGGGACGGTCTTGCGCCGGAGCTCTTCCGGCGAAAACAACTCCGCCAGTGCGAATATCAGGAAGAAGACCGCAAGAACACCCATGGACCCGGCGAAGTCCGCGTACGGATCCACGCCGTGACCGCGCGCCAGCGCCACGAGAACGTTGGCGTAGCTGCCCACCAGGCCGAGGGACGCCACGTAGTACCAGCGGTTGCGCAGAAGGAAGAAGGCGCTCCCCGCACTCAAGGCGACGAGGCCCATCATCGAAAACGGGCCGGGGCTGTCCAGCGTGAGGGTCGAAATCAGGATCGTGAGATGGCCGAGAGCCGTTACCAGGACGGCGACGACCTTGGACTGCCGAATCTGCGCGGCGATGGCCCACGCTACCACGATTACGGTCAGCAGAATCAGCGTGGGCGCCGGCGACGCAAATACCCGAGCGAATCCAACATAGTGGGTGGCGAACGTGACGAAGTACATCACGGCGAATCCGCCGCCGTACAGCACCCGCGCGAGCCCGACGTACTTGGTCTCGGATCGCCACGCCAGTACAAGGAGTCCGACCGACACGGCATAGCCGATCCCCACACGTAAGTGAGGCATCCAGGCGGCGCCCCACCGCTCGATGGCCAGGGTCAGAAAGAACACAACCGCGATAGCGATGCACAGGATCGCCACCCGCGGCAGCATGTACGTCCCCAGTTGGACTTCCCAGCCCACCTCGCGCGTCCGCGTCCGGATTTTCTCCACGCGCTCGCGGACATAGCCGCCAAGCGGGCCGGCGATCAACGCGCGCCACGGGTCCAGCGCCTCGG
>DATKVG010000024.1:0-6179 GCA_035530195.1 Bathyarchaeia archaeon
CCTGTTCGGGAACGTGACGGGCGTGTCGTGCCTGGGCGTCAATCACATCGACTCACGGTGGGACGAGGCTGGGAAGCAGTATAAGGCCGACACCGAGGACGCCGCCTACGCCACGTTCACGACCGACCAGGGAATTGTCTGCCATTTCAACTCATCGTGGTGCGTGCGCGTCCGGCGCGACGACCTGCTCACCATCCAGGTGGACGGGATGCGGGGGTCAGCGGTGTCGGGCCTGCGGCAGTGCCGGGTGCAGGCCGACGCCAACACGCCCAAACCCGTGTGGAACCCCGACGTCGACAACCCCATCGATTTCTACGGCGGCTGGTCGATGATGCCCGACACGATTGTTTACGACAATGCCTTTAAAGCGCAGTGGGAGTTGTATCTGCGCCACGTGGTGCTCGACGAGCCGTTCCGCTGGAACCTGAAGGCCGGCGCAAGAGGAGTCCAACTCGCGGAACTCGGCTACGAGTCGTGGCGCAAGCGCCAGTGGCTGGAAGTAAAGGACGTGTAGGGAATGTTAAGATCCTTGGAGATCCATGAAATTCACCCATGTTGCCGTAAGTGGCTGTTTATGTTGGAGTTACATGGAAAAAATTCGTAGTCTGTCCCTAATTTATGACTGATTTGCAGGAGATGCTTGGGCGGGCGGAGTGTTTCTCGGGCCTGGATCCCGGCTCGTTGAAGCTGATGGCGGAGCGGATGCGCCTGCTTAAGTTTGCCACCGGCGAGACGATCTTTTCCGAGGGCGATCCGGGCCGGTTCATGTTTATCGTGAGCCGCGGCCAGATCCGCGTGTTCAAGAAGGCCGACAAAACGCGGCAGGTCCAGATCGCCTTGTTGCGCGAGGGCGACTGCGGCGGCGTGACCAGCATGTTCTTGAATGAGCCGCGGTCGGCAACGCTTCAGGCGGTGAACGACGTCGAGATCTGGACGCTCGACCAGGAGGAGTTCGATCGCCTGCTCGAGTCCGACCGCCATTTTGCCCGGGCGCTGCTTCACTTCATGAGCGAGCAGATGCGGGGGGAGTCGGCGATGCTGGCGCGGCTCGCGCCCAAGGCCGAAGGAACCGGCCTGCGCGTCGCCGTGTTTGACACCAAATTGTTCACGCGGGAGACGTTCACCGCCCGAAACCGCGAGCAGTACGCCCTGACGTTTTTCGAGCACCGGCTGAATGAAGACACCGTGAATTTGGCAATGGCCTTTCCGGTGATCTGCATTTTTGTCAATGACCAGGTCACCGCGCCGATTGCGGAGCGCCTCAAAGAATTTGGGGTCGAACTGGTGGCGTTGCGGGCCGCGGGCTACAACAACGTCGATCTGGCCGCGTGCGACAAACTCGGGCTCACGGTGGTTCGCGTGCCTCAATACTCGCCGCAGTCCGTGGCGGAACATGCCGTTGCGCTGATGCTGGTGCTGAACAGACACCTGACGCGGGCGCACGAGCGGGTCCGGGACGGCAACTTCAGCCTCGATGGCCTGGTCGGGTTTGAGATGGCCGGGCGGACAGTGGGCGTGGTCGGCACCGGCAACATCGGCAAGTTGGCCGCAAGAATCATGTTGGGTTTCGGGTGCAGGGTGCTGGCGTACGACATCCGGCAGGACCAGGAGTTGGCAGGCTTGCCCGGCTTCGAATACACGGACATGGACCGGCTGCTGCGGGAGTCGGACATCATCACGCTCCATGTGCCGCTGATGCCGCAAACGCGCCATCTTATCAACGCGGGCGCGCTGGAAAAAATGAAGCCCGGCGTTATGATTATCAATACCAGCCGCGGCGGGCTCGTCGACACACAGGCCCTCATCGACGGCTTGAAAAGCGGCCATATCGGCAGCGCCGGCCTCGACGTGTACGAGGAGGAGAGCGAGTACTTTTTCGAAGATTACTCGGGCCTCGTAATTCGCGACGACGTTCTGGCGCGGCTGCTCACGTTTCCCAACGTGGTGATCACGAGCCACCAGGCGTTCCTGACGCGCGAGGCCCTCATCAACATCGCCGACACCACGTTTGCCAACATAAAGCAGTTCCAGGACGGCAAACGCGGCCGCGATCTCACCAACGCCGTCTGCAGTAAAGAAGGCTGTAGGCCGTAGACTGTAGACCGTAGGTAAAGATCGGCTATTCTCTATCTGCGCGAAGTTTTACAGAGAAAGGATCGGCGATGTTGGAACTACGTGATTTCTCGCGGCTGTGCATTCATACGATGACTCACAAGCCCTGGACGCTCACCGACTGCATTGCCGCGTACACAAAGGCCGGTGTGCCGGGCATCACGGTGTGGCGGCACCACCTCGAGCCGCAGGGGCCGGTCGAGTCGGGGAAGATGCTGGCGGATTCGGGGCTGGCAGTGGTAAGCCTATGCCGCGGCGGGTTTTTCCCTTCGCTGACAAAAGAGGGCCGGCAGACAGCGGTGGACGACAACCTGCGCGCGATAGACGAAGCGGCGGAGATAGGCGCGCCGCTGGTGGTGCTGGTGCCTGGCGCGGCACCCGGCCAGCCGCTCGAGGTAAGCCGCACTCAGATCATGGAAGGCATTGCGGCGGTAGCCCCGCATGCGCGGGCCGCCGGTGTGAAACTCGGCATCGAACCATTGCACCCGATGTACGCCGACGACCGCTCCGCCGTCAACACGCTGCACCAGGCCAACGACATGGCCGAACAGATCGACGATCCCAACGTCGGCGTGACGGTAGACGTGTACCATCTCTGGTGGGACCCGGAAGTCGAGAGCCAGATCGCGCGCGCGGGAAAGCGTATCTTGTCGTTTCACGTGTGCGACTGGCGGACGCCCACCCGCGACCTCCTCAACGACCGGGGCCTGATGGGCGAAGGGTGCATCGACGTCCGGCGGATCCGCGGGTGGGTCGAACGCGCCGGCTTTACCGGGTGGATCGAAGTCGAGGTGTTTTCGACGGAGCACTGGGCCGAGGACCAAGCGGCTTATATCGAGAGGGTCAAGCAGGCGTACCTGCAGTACGTGTGAAGGTTACTCGTCGCGGCTGATGAAAAACGGCTGTGTCCAGGCTTTTCTGTCGCCGAACCCCGAGCATTCGAACCGGAAATAGCTGAAAGCCGGTTTGGGCGGGACCGTAAACGCCAGTTTCTTGCCCTCTGTGACGGCCACCCGGCGCCCGTGGTTGGTGATAACGCTGATCTTCGCTTTCTCGCGCGTCCGCACCTCGATCGTCAGCCCTTTGGAGCGGATGCGCTCGATCGTGACGCCCGTACTGGCGTAGAACCGCCCCTCTCGCAGCCCTTCGAGGATCGCCGCAGCGGTTCGTTCTCCAGCCGACTGCACCACGTTCCAGCCGACGCCGAGGTCGGTCTCGATATGGCAGTCGTCGTCCGCAAAACCCCAGACGTGCCGCCCCTGAGACAGCAGCCGGTCCCATCGGTCGGTCGCATACGGGTTGCCCTCGACCCACACCGCCACCCCATTGAAGATTTCGAGCCCCGTGTAGCCTTCATATTGCTCGAGTTTCTCCTGGGGGCAATGGTTGAACGTCGATTCCCAGTTCGGATGGCAAAACACCGACAGCCCGCCGTCCGCACAAATCTCGTTGACCACCCGTTGCCGGTCGGGGTCGGGTGCGACGTGCCTGGTCGCGCCAACGTGCAACACGTGCGGCCCGTTCGCTGTGACCTCGTTGCCCGGGATCAGCACCATACCCCGCGCGTCAAGCCCGGCCAGGTCGGAAACCAGGTCGTGGTCCGTAATCACCAGAAAGTCGTAGCCTTTCCCGGCATACACGTCTATGGTCGCCTGGGGGTCCAGCGGCCCGTCGCTGTTGGCCGTGTGCGTATGGAGGTTGCCGCGCAACCAGCCGGTCCACTCGTTCTTGTAAGGGCTGACAATCCTCATTTATGGTCCTCGATCCTCCGGTATGCGCTGAAAAAAGCCGGCACCGCCTCGATCGAGGCTATACCGGCTTTATGATTATGCCATGCGCGGGTTGCTACGCCTGTGTCGCGTCGGGGGTTTCGTCTTCTTCCATCAGGCCCTCGAGCACTTCGAGCAGCATCGCCTGATCGATCCCGTAACCCTCGCACACCTGGTCCAGCGTCTCGACCTCGTTAATCCGGCAATGCGCGCACCCGCCGAGATGAAACGCCGCAAACACTTCCGCCACCTTCGGATGTACGGCCATCGCATCGGCTATTGTCATGTCCGGACTGAAATGCTTGTTTTCTGCCATGTCTTAATCCTTTCTGCAAGCCCGGTCCGCCGGGCCGTATTACTGGGGCCACTGTTCGGAAAACTCCTGCGCCGATGAGTCCATCAGAAGGTCCGGCCGGTAAAGTTTTTTCACGACCGGATTGCTGTTTCGTTCGATCTCGCCGGTGGCCGGGATCACGGTCACATACCGCAGAATCCGGCCCTCGTCGCTGCACTCATAAAACATCCACGCCTCGCCCTTCCCGGGCACCGGCTGGCTCGTCTTATAGTACTTCATCGGCTCTCCGTCAAAGGGCTCGTCTGGAAACATGCCCACGCGGGAATAAATTCCAGCCATCTCCTAATCATAACACGTGCCGACGCCGCGCCGCCACGCCCCGTCAGTTCCGCGGTTGCCGCACCCTGGGCGTCCGGAATTCGCGGGGTTTGATCCCGTGCTTGTCGACCCGCAGCCCCATCACGCGCTCGGTGATGCCGAGCATCTGGGCGGCTTTAGCCTTGTTTCCCCGGCAGTTTTTCAACGCCTCGATGATCATCTCGCGCTCGATGGTGTTGAGCTTGTCTTCGAGCGTTTCGGTGATGACGGTACCGGTGGATTCGGCCGTTTGCAGCGTTGGGGGAAGGTGGTGGCCGTGGACAACGTCGTTGTTCGTCAGCAGCACCGCCCGTTCGATGCAATTCTCGAGTTCGCGCACGTTCCCCGGCCAATGGTACCGGGAAAGCATGTCGATGGCCGGCGTTGAAATCCGGCGCACGTTCTTCCCGGCGCTCCTTCCGTACTTCTCGACAAAATGGTCGGCCAGCAGCAGGACGTCGGTGCGCCGTTCGCGCAACGGCGGGATGTGGATCGGAAACACGTTGAGCCGGTAGTAGAGGTCTTCGCGGAACACGCGTTTTTTCATGAGGTCCTCGAGGTCCCGGTTGGTCGCCGCCAGCACCCGCACGTCTGCACGGAGGGTCTTGCCCCCGCCGACCCGCTCGAACTCGCGCTCCTGCAGTACACGCAACAGGTGGATCTGCGTCGTCGGCGACAGGTCGCCTATTTCGTCCAGGAAAATCGTCCCGCCCTGCGCCAGTTCAAACCGGCCTTTGCGCTGGGCGATTGCGCCGGTGAACGCCCCTTTTTCGTGGCCGAACAGTTCGCTCTCGATAATGGACTCCGGCAGCGCCGCGCAGTTTACCCGGATAAACGGTTTTTCCGCCCTCAGGCTGTTGTAATGAATGGCGTGCGCAACAAGTTCTTTGCCCACACCGCTTTCCCCGCGGATCAGCACCGTCGCGTCGCTCTTGGCCACCTGGGCGATCATGTCGAACACGGCTTGCATCGCGCTCGAATTGCCAATGATGTTGGCCGGCCGAAACCGCTCCCGAAGCTCTTCCTGCAGCCGCAGGTTTTCCGCCATCAGCCTGTGCGTCTCCTCCTGGGCCTCCCGCCGAAGCCGGACCGCCTGCGCAATCATGATGGCGATAATGGAGAGCAGCCGCATGTCTTCGTCGAGCGTCACCGAATCCGCAAACAGCCGGTCCACGCTCAGCGCACCAATCGTTTCCGAACCCAGCTTGATTGGCACGCAGATGAAGCTGATGTCCTCCTTGGACTGGCTGCGCGCCTGCGTCTTGTTTAGAAAAAGGGGCTCCTCCGACACCCGCGGGATCACCATGGGGCGCCCCGTCTGGACCACCATCCCCGTCACGCCCTCGCCCGGCTTGTACCGACCCCGCTCAAGCTGCCGCAGCGACAGGCCCAGCGCCTCTTCAATGTAAATCTCGCCTGTCTCCCGGTTTAGCAGCGTCAATGTGCCCCGCACCATACCCGTATGTTTCGCGATCGCCTTCAACACCGCACCAACCTCACCGCGAAGGTCCATGGTCCGGTCCAGCGTCTGGCTGATCTCGAACAAAAGCGACAACTCGGATACTTCTCGCCTTATCTCTGCCTGCAGATTCTGCATAACCACCCTCTCGTGCCGGTTTCTTACATAATGGTAGGAAATGAACCCC
>DATKVG010000025.1:0-30770 GCA_035530195.1 Bathyarchaeia archaeon
GCCGCCACGATCGCCGCAACCATTCCCGAGACCCCGCCGCCGATTACGATAATGTCGCTCATGCCCGCTCCCACGGATTAACCTCATGACAGAAACGCATCTTACCATAGCCAAAGCGGCCAGGAAATCCAGGGAAACCCAACAGGGACAGACCAGCCACTGTACGCCAATTGTCACCAAGAAGGCAGGGAGACTGAAACCTCTTCGGTAGGGTCGCGCTCCCGCGCGACCGGGTGGCGGTGGAGGCGGTGCGTCGGAGGCTCAGGTCCGGGTGTTGGAGCCACGGCCGGGCAGGAGCGCGACCCCACCGAGTTGCACCCACGCGCCCAATCCCAACTCCGGCGGGGCGGCGGCAGTCACTTACGTTTCCTGTAAACTTGGCGCCGGTGTCCGACCTTCACCACAACGACCCTGCGTGTGTCATCAAGAACTTCGTAAACGATGCGATATGCGCCTTGACGGACTCTGTATCGGTCTTGGCCGGACAACTTCTCGCTGCCCTGTCCGCAAGGATCTTCCGCCAACGCATCGAAGCATCTCAAGATCCGGACAACATCCTTCTTGGGAATGGAACGAAGGTCTTTGCTCACGGACTTCTTGAAGGCCAGCCTATATTTTCCCATGTGCCTTCAAGTCTTTCAGAAGGGCTTCGTAGGTCATCGTTGGTTCGTGCGCGCGTTCGTCGAATGCAGCCAGATCCTCCTGATCCTCCTGAAAAGCCATACGAACCGCGTCATTCACGAGGTCCGACATCGATTGCCGCGTATGAGCCGCCTTGACTCGCAACGCTCGATGAAGCTCCGGATCAAAGTAGATTGTGGAACGCCTTGGTTCCATAGTTCTCACCTCCATAAGGAAGCGTAGCATCAAAACATCATGACGTCAAGGACACACCGTCAGATCACGTCGCTATCAGTTGCCCGTCCGCGCTAGCCGGAATCCGCGCATTTGTGAGCCCAAATCGGCGGAATAGTCAAGCCGCGAGGCGGTCCGGCACCACCTGCCGGGGTATGAACTGGTGCTCCAGTGGAAGCCGCGCGCCATTCGGTTGTTGTCCTCGCTGGTGGCAGGCCCCGTCGGATTGTATTGGTTCCCCGGTTCATAGTAGCACGACGCATAATCATGCACCCACTCCGCGGCGTTCCCACTCATGTCATAGCACCCGGATGGGCTCCGGCCCGCCGCACCGTAATAGCCCACCGGCGTTGTGTACGGCGTGTCGGTCAATCCCAGCGGGTTAACTCTTTCCGAATTACACAGGTGCGGCAAATCCTCGCCCGGCAACGTCCAGACATCCGACGAATACCCGAACGCATAATGCCCACCGTGCGTCGAATCGGGCAGCGTATCCAGGTTCAGCACCGTCGACCACGCCGCCGCACGCTCCCATTCCGCCTCCGTGGGCAGGCGGTACCCGTTGGGCAGCGGGCTCTTGCGATCCCACGTGGTCCAGTCGTAGACCGCATTAAGCCCTTCCATCTCGCTCCGCCAGTTGCAATAGGCAACCGCCCCATACCACGGCACCAGAATCACCGGGTGATCCGCCATCGAAAGGCCATCGCGCGTCTCGACCACGAACTCGCCGTCCAGAAAATCGATCTGGAGGTATTGCGATTCGCCGGAAACGTCCAGGATAGGCTGGCCGTGGGAGTAAACGCTGTCGAGGCGATCCGCATACGGTCTATCCCAGTAGTCATAAAGATAACCCTCATCCAAAGCATAGTTCAGCACCTCGGCGAATTGTGCGTTGGTAACCTCATATCTTCCTATCTTGTACGCATCGAGATAAACGTTGTGCCGCGGATAGCTGCAACTGTCCGCACCCACTTCATCGTCGCGCGAACCCATCACGAACCATCCCGTGCCAATCGACACAAATTCGCCTTCACCTTCACCCTCGCCCTCGCCTTCGCCCTCACCCTCGCCTTCGCCCTCACCCTCGCCTTCGCCCTCTCCTTCGCCTTCACCGGTATCCTCGCCTACGCACACCGTCCAGTAGGCCGTGTCCGAAGCCCCGTTGCTTCCCACTACCCGCACAGAGCAACGATAGACACCTGTTGAGGCATACGTGTGCCACGCAACGCTTCCCGTGGGCGGGCTGGCGTATAAATCAACGTTGCCGTCGCCGTCGAAATCCCATTCGTACCCGGTGACGGTGACCGTGCCGGTCGTGGCGACGCTGCAGATGTAGTCGACTTGTTGGTTTACCGTAGCGTGCAACGTGCTGCCGAGCAATTGGGCGGTTAGTGCCTGGAGGATGTTGACGCCCGGAAGCAGTATGTCCGCCGTGAAGAACTGATAATCCACGCCCGCGCCTATCTGTACAATGGACAGCGGCGCTTCGATCGCTCCCTGGCCATAGATGTTGCCCCGCATGAAGAACCGCGGGTCCGCGCCGGTATCGAGCGTGTTGAGAAAACTGCAGATCTGATCGGCGTTGCTCATCTCTGCCCAGTTGCACCAGGCGTCGCGCGAACGAAGCGCAAACGTCTCGAGGTTCATGCCCACCGCACCTACCAGACCGCCCTCGATGCCTACGCCAAGCCCGACATTCACACCGCACGAACCCGACAGCGACAGGTTGAACCACAGTTCGGAAGTATCGGCTATGTCCATGTACAACGCGCGGGCCAACTCGGGCGATGCCGCCTCGTACGCCGCCGTCAGCAGGTCATGCACAAAGGTCGCAATTTTGGCGGGCGCTTCCCTCAGCATCACGGGCACGTTATCGGGCGAATACCACTCTTCGTAGCTCAACAACTGTTCCATGGTAGCCGTGTAATCCCAGCCCGTGGCCTGGATTGCCCGGCTGAACACATCCTCGATGTCCGACAACGGCATCGCTAACGACGCCACCGCCGACGCATCGATGGTGGCTTCGAGGACCTCGATATCCGGGCCCACGCCGCCGCCTACGATAAACTGCAACTCGACCGTGACGTCGTCCGCCACCGTATCGAGTTGATCCTTGAGATACACGAACACGACTTCAAGCGCCGGCATGAACTTGTCCGCGGCCATCGTTATCGTAAACTGGTCTCCTTCCGACTGTGCGCCGGGGATTAGCGAGACAATCTGGCCGGCCGCTTCATCGAGGATCTGCCCAACGGCCTCGCGGAACTCCGCGTCGGTGAAATCCAGCCGTTCGAGCACGTCGATGCCCGCCGAAACGCTGATCGCCGTGCCGATCTTCACGTTGCCCGCCTCGAGGGGCACCTTCAAGCCCAAGGCCATAAAGCCATACACGGACGGCGGCGGACTCGTGTTGATATCGGCCGTAATGGTTTTGCCGCGAACCTGCACGTTTGCCTGGAGGTGCAACGATGGCATGAGGTCGCCGTTCAACGGCGCAGGGCCCGTAAACTCTCCAACTACCTTGAACGCGGGCGAATAGCGGAATTCCAGATAGCACGAAACCGTCGATGTCAACCCGGCGGAGAACCGCATGTCCCAAATCTTCGCCGTGCCCGACGGGATGGACGTTGGATTTACCGCCCCGTTGTAGATGTCGCAAAACAGCGTAAACGTGTTGCTGCTGACCCTTCCCCCTATCCGCACCGTGGCATTCACCTGCGGCACAAGCTTGTCAATGGCGTCACTCAGCGTGTCGCCGCTCAGGCCGGGTATGCTCGCCATGCCCGATTCGAGCGCGCCAATGATCGACTCGAGCGCGCTGACGTCCAACTGAAGCGCGTTGGTGGATTTTCTCAGGTACAACCCGCCCCCGAGGTTGCTTTTGATGTAAAAATAGGTTTCCGCATCCATGTTCAGACTGTCGACAAGGGCTTGGACGTAGGTTGCCACATTCGTGCCGTTTCCCCAGACGGATGTGGCAAAACCGTGCAGCGGGCTTGTCAAAAGGCCGGATTCCGGAGCCGCAAAACCCGACAGTACAAGCCCCGTCAGATCCGCAAGGCCCGTGCCGCCCGCACGACCGTTCATGGCGGATTCGTACGCCACGAGATAATCCTCGGTAGTGCTCGTGGCGGCCAGCGGGCTGCCTCCATACGTGGTGGCGAAACTGGCCAGGCCCGTTGCGGCGCCCGCCAGGTTGTCGCGAAGGCCGAACGCGTGATCCAACGCGCCCGACGCCACCACGACGGTTTTTCGCAGCGAAGACAGCGTGTCGATCGCGTCCAGGATGTCCGTAACCAGGCCGGTCAGCCCGTCGTAGAGCATTTCGCCGGTGTCCGCCAGGTCGCCCACGAGATCTTCACCCGCATCCCAGGCATCCTCCCACCAGCTCTTTTCAAGCCGCAGAACCTTCGTGTTCGGCGCATACCGGCGCGTCGCCGCTTTGCCGGGCTGCTCGAACACCAGGATCGGGATATCCTCCACCGAACTGATGCTGGCCGGCATATGCGCCGCCAGAATATCGAGGAATTCCTCTGAAACCGGCCCTATCGTGACTGCCCCGAACCGCGCGCCCGTACCGTCGCTCTTGATCTCAAACGAGCCGAGAGGCGTATCGAATGTCCCCGGACAATTAATCATGGAGAGCGACAGATATGTCAGACCGTCAGGTCCAACAAGCCGGTTCAACACGCAAATGCCGCCCATGAACCGATAAACAGCGATGAATGTGTCATTGTCGGAACGTGCGGCCAGCCGCGTCTGCGCCGCCGCGTCGGTTTCCAAACCGACGATCACCCGGTATTCGGTTCCGGCATCGCCTTTGTCCACTTCAACCGCATACTGGCTCAGCACTTCCCCTGCCGTGGCGGTATCCGCGGCCTGTGCGCCCGCGCTGGGGGCCGACCAATCCGTCGCCTCGTCCGCGGAAAGCAGTTGCCCGCCTTCCTCGATGGCGGTGATATAACTGGTTCGGTGCAGGGTGTCGGCGCCAACGGATGTGGTGACGGTAAGTATGACGGTGTACGAGCCGTAGTCCTGATAGGTGTGGCTGGGGTGACGTTCCGTGCTGGTTGTTCCGTCTCCAAAGTCCCAGAGGTAGCTGCTAATCGATGCACTGCCCGGCGAGGACAGGTCGGCAAACGCAACGCTCAACGGGGCCGGGCCTGACGCCGGGCTGGCCGAGAATTCCGCCTTGGGCGGCTCATCCTGCGGATTGTTTGACGACGGGCACCCTGCCGACAGCAGCGAAACCACCAGGATGAGTACGGCAAGACCTGACATTCCAAAACTCACACGGGACAGTTCTCGACACGAAGTCTTTTTAACCATTTGGTTGGTACTCCTCCCCAATGTCTTGGTTCAGCCGGCTATTTCTCGGCTGCCCCAATTTAAAACTTAACCCGCCTCAGAATAAAACAACCGATGTACGGACTTCATCGGATGCCGGGTTGTAGTCTACTCCAGAGCATGCAATTGCGCAAATGGTCCACTTGCAACTCATGCCAAACCGCGCGTACAAATCCTGCAGTTTGACGAAATCAAGCCTTAATGTCAGAATAAGCGATATTACACAACTAGTTGGAGGAAATGAGGCCATGATTTCGCGCCGGAGATTTATCAAAGGAGTCTTTGGAACTGCTGCGGCGTTGGCAACCCACTCTGCAGCGGCAGTGACGACGACGCCGCCCAATATCATCCTGATCCTGGCCGACGATATCGGCTACGGCGACCTGGGCTGCTATGGCGCACAGAAGGTCAAGACGCCCAACATCGACCGGCTCGGCCGCGAGGGCGTCAAATTCACCGACGCCCACTCCACGGCGTCGGTCTGCACGCCCACCCGCTACAGCATCATGACAGGCGAATATGCCTGGCGCAATCCCGACGGCGCCCACATCCTCAGCGGGGTCGATCCCTGCTCGATCGATCCCGCCCGGCCAACTATCGCGTCCGTGATGAAGGATGCAGACTACGCCACGGGGCTTGTCGGCAAATGGCACCTCGGCCTTGGTACCAAGGAGAAGCCCGTCGATTACAACGGCGAGATCTCGCCCGGGCCCGCCGACCTCGGGTTTGATTATGCCTTCTACTATCCCGCAACCAACGACCGCGTGCCCTGCGTCTATATCGAGAACCGCCGCGTCGTCGGCCTCGATCCCGCCGACCCGATCCGCGTCAGCTTCAAGGAAAAAGTCGGCGACGACCCCACCGGCGCCGATCACCCTGAGTTGCTCAAAATGAAAGCCGACCCCTCCCACTCCAAAACCATCGTCAACGGGATCAGCCGGATCGGCTATATGGCCGGCGGCAAGAGTGCCCGCTGGGTCGACGAAGATATGGCGGACGTGCTCACGGCCAAAGCTGTCCAGTTTATCGAGCAGAACCAACGCCAGCCGTTTTTCCTCTACTTTACGCCCCACGACATTCACGAACCCATGGCGCCCCACCCCCGGTTCAAAGGCACCAGCGAGTGCGGCACCCGCGGAGATGCCATCCACGAACTCGACTGGTGTGTCGGCCAGATCCTCGACACGCTTGACCGGCTCAAGCTGGCTCAGAACACCCTTGTCGTCTTCACCAGCGACAACGGCGGCGCCGTCAAAGACACCTACGACGACGGCACAAACTCCCTTCACGCCCTCCAGCCGCCCAACGGCCCATTGCGCGGCCAGAAGGGCGGGCTTTACGAAGGCGGCCACCGCGTACCGTTCCTGGCCAGGTTCCCCGCGCGCATCGAGAAATGGTCGAAGTCTGACCAGCTTATCGGGCTGGTGGACATGATGGCGACGTGTGCCGCCCTGGCCGGCCACGATCTTCCCGACAACGCCGGACCCGACACGTTCAACGCACTTCCCGCGTTGGAAGGCCGGAAATCGCCCGTACGCGACCACCTCGTGCTGCAGCAAAACGCTCATGTGCGGCTCGCCATCCGCCAAGCCCAATGGAAGTATATCGAGCCGTCAAAGAAAGCTGTGGCCTCGGCAGTTCCCGGCGAACTGTACGACCTCGCAAACGATCTCGCCGAATCCAAGAACATCGCCGCCGACAACCCCAGGGTCGTCGCGCGGATGGCCGGCCTCCTCGATCTGGCCCGGTCAAGATCCCGCACGCGGCCATGACGCGGTGGGGTCGCGCTCCCGCGCGACCGTTCTTGCAGAGCAGGCGGTGTGCGTTGTATGCCGCGCGTCGGAATCAGCAAAATCTTTTAGGTCCCTTTCGTCCCTTATGTCCCTTTCCCGAGAGCCCTGTCCGCTGACTTGAGAATTACCCCGCCCCCGTGCAAGATATACGAAACAGCCGCATTGGCCGGGAGGGAAAAGACATGAAGCGCTACGGGCAAGTGATTCGGGTTTGGCCGGAGAAACTCGAGGAGTACAAGAAACTCCATGCGGCCGTGTGGCCCGATGTTCTGAAGAAAATCACCGAATGCAACATCCGCAACTACTCCATCTACTATAAAGACGGCTATCTGTTCGCCTATTTCGAGTACGTCGGTAACGATTTCGACGCCGATATGGCCAAGATGGCCGCCGACGCGACCACGCAGAAGTGGTGGGCCGTCTGCAAACCGTGCCAGGCCCCAGTCGAAAACCGCGCCGCCGGCGAGTGGTGGGCCGACATGGAAGAGGTGTTCCATTGGGATTGACGCCGCGCGAGCGGGTGATGGCGGCGTTCGACCACGTCGAGGGCGATCGGGTGCCTGCGTGGTGCGGGTCGTCTCCCGAGTTTTGGGAGAAAGCCCGCCGCTACCTGGGCCTCGATGACGAGGGCCTCCGTGTCTGGCTGGGCGACGATTTCCGCCGCGTCTACGCCTCCTACGTCGGTCCTGTACCGCCGCTCTCGCCGCGAGCGACGTGCCGCACGCCCTTTGGCATCGAGCGGCACGGCATCGGCTACGGCATGGCCCTCTCGACGCCCCTGGCCGGCGCCGATGTCGATCAAGTCCACGCCTACGCATGGCCTCACCCCGACTGGTTCGATCCCGCCAATATCACGGACGACGCCGCACCCTACAAAAACCAGTATGCCATCCTGGGCGGGGCGTGGTCGCCGTTCTGGCACGACGTATGCGACCTGCTCGGCATGGACAACCTGATGATCAAAATGTACGAAGACCCGGACCTCGTCGACGCCGTCTTCGAGCATGTCGTCCAGTTCTACCTCGACGTCAACGCCCGCATTTTCGACGCTGCCGCCCCGTCGATCGACATCCTGTTCATCGGCAACGATTTCGGCTCGCAGAACGGGCCGCTCGTCAGCGAGCACCTCTTCCGCCGGTTCATCCTGGCCCACCTGAAAAAATTCATCGACCTCGGCCACGCCTACGGCAAGTTTGTCATGCTCCATTGTTGCGGCAGTTTCGTCGACCTGCTCCCCGCTATGATCGAGATCGGGCTGGACGGCATCCACGCGGTGCAGCCGTCGTGCAGGGGGATGGACCTCGCCGCGCTGAAAGCCAATTTCGGCCACCGCATCCTGTTCAACGGCGCAATCGATTCGCACCACATCCTGATAGAAGGCACGCCGGACCTCGTCCGCCAAAAAACGCGCGAGGTGCTCGACATCATGAAGCCCGGCGGCGGATACGTCGCCGGCGCCAGCCACGATTCGATACTCGAAGAGACGCCCGTGGAAAACGTACTGGCCATGTTCGAAGCCATCCGCCATTACGGGAAGTACGAAGAGTGATGAACTCGGCACCGGCAGCCGCAGCGCCCGCCGCACATCGCCGCGTCTCGTTCCAGACTATTCAGACCGCCAGCGTGTTTCTTTTGCTCGTCGCCCTCTGCGTCGTCTCATCCGTCCGCACGGAAACGTTCTTCACCTGGCGCAATCTCGTCGACAACCTCCTCACCAACGCCGCATGCATCGGCGTCATCGCGTGCGGAATGACGTTCGTCATGGTAGCGGGCGGGTTCGACCTCAGCGTCGCCTCGATAACCGCCGTGTGCGGCGTCGTCGCCGTACTCACGCTCACCGCCACCGCATCGTCGGGCGCGCCGATCGCCATTACGGCGGCTGTTTTTGCCACGCTCGGCGCGGGGTTCATACTCGGCGCGGCAAACGGGGTCCTGGTCGCCTACGTCGGCGTCAACCCGTTTGTCGTGACGTTGAGCACGATGCTCGTCTTCCGCGGGATCGCACTCGTACTCACCCGCGGCGGACAGAGCATCGAGGTGCCCGGCGCGTTGCGCGACGCGTTCCGCCAGTTTTACTGGGGCCGGATCGGCCTGTTCGGCACGCCCTACCGCCTCACGCTGCCGATCCTGATTTTCGTCGCTATTTTTGTACTGTTAGCGATCCTGCTAAAAAAGACCCGATTCGGTCATTACGTCTACGCCGTCGGCGGCAACGAAACCGCGTCGTGGCTGGCCGGCGTCAACACGTCCCTCGTCCGCGCACTCACCTACACCCTGTGTGGCCTCTCGTGCGCCGTTGCGGCCCTCGTCTACACCGGCATGTCCAACACCGCACAAGCCGCCAGCTACCAGGGGCTCGAAATGATCGTCATCGCCAGCGTCATCGTCGGCGGCACACCGCTCGGGGGCGGCCGCGGCGGGCTCTTCTACACCCTGATCGGCCTGCTGCTCCTGGCTGTCATCGAGAACCTGCTCACCCAGTTCGGCATCACCGAAGAATACCGAAACATCGTCCGCGGCCTCATCATCCTGATCGTCGTCGCCGTCGACGTCACCGTCCGAAAAAAAACAGCCAAAGCGAGGGCCTGATACAATGCTCACATCAAAATTTTCTTTCATCCTTCATCCTTCATCCTTCATCCTTTTTCTGCCCCTGGCTATCGCTTTAACTCTGGCTTCTTGTTCGAACGCGCCCCAGGGTGAACGCCGCCCCCAAATCGGTTTCCTCATGACGCTCGACGACCCCTACTGGCAGAACATGCGGCTCGGCGCCGAAGACGAAGGCAAAAAGCTCGGCGCCGACGTCACCATCCTCAACGCCAAAGAAGACCCCGTAATCCAGATCCAGCAGATCCAGGAAATGATCGCGCGGCAAGTCGACGTCGTGTGTCTGGTACCGATGAAAAAAGAGCCGCTGGTCAGCGGCGTACAGGCGTTGAACGCCGCAGCCGTTCCCGTGATAGTGGTCAACCGCGAAGTGGCGGAAGGCTGCCAATACGAAACCTTCTGCGGCACCGACACCTATGACGGCGCCGTCACGTCTGCCAAAATACTCGTCGAAGCGATCGGCGGCAAAGGCGGCATCGTCGAGTTCCACCAACACCTCGGCACCGGCCCTGAACTCGCCCGCTCACAAGCCCTCCGCGACGTGTTGAAAGATTACCCCGAAATCACCATCCTCGCGCGCGTCCCCCACGAAGGCGATCGAGGCAAGGCCATTAAAGAAATGCAAACCCTCCTCGAGAAGTTCCCCGAAATCAAAGGCGCGTACGTCCACGGCGACCCGCAGGCCATCGCCGTCGCCGACGCATGCCGAGACGCCGGCCGCCCCGAAATCGCCGTCGTCGGCATGGGCGGCAGCGAAGAAGCCATCGCCGCCATCAAAGCCGGCAAACTCACCGGCACCAGTTATCAGCAGCCCGAACAGGAAGGCCGAACCGCCGTCCAACTCGCCATCAAAAAACTCAACGGCGAACCCCTCGAAAAAACCTACCTCATCCCCTGCCCCGCCATCACAAAACAAAACGCCGACCAGTTCAAAGGCCAGTTCTGATCTGACACGGAAAGGATACGACCATGAAAGAAGGAAAAGAGTTCTCCCGACGAGGATTTCTCACCACGACCGTTTCATCCGGGGCCGCGTTGACCGTTGTAGCGCAGGCGTCCCGCCTGCAACAGGTGCATGCGGCCGCTGATCCTCGCATTGCTTTCGTTACGGCGAACCTGGTTGCCCGCGTTTCGGGCTACCGATTCGAATTGGCGCAGTGGGGCGAACAACACAAGAAAACCGTTGCGGCTACAGATGAGGCGGCCTGGCGTTCCATCTGCGCTGAAATTGCCGCGCACGGGTTCAAAGCCATCGAGGTTTGGGAGGCCCACGCCGCGCCCGAAGTCATGGACCAAAAACGCGGCGCCGCATGGAAATCCATTTTCGACGAGCACGGGCTCAAAGCCATCGGATACGGCGGCCAACTCAGCCGCAAAACCTGTGAGATCTGCCAATGGCTCGGCATTCCGCAAATCAACGGCGGCATCGGCCAGAACACCCCCGAACAGGCAACCGCCTTGTGCCGCGAAATGGGTGTGCGGTTTAACGTCGAGAACCACCCGCAGAAAACCGCCCAAGAGCTGCTCGACATCGTCGGAGGCGGCAACGAGTGGCTCGGCATCTGCATCGACACCGGCTGGCTCGGCACACAAGGCGTCTCCGGGCCCGAAATCATCCGCGCCTGCGGCCAACTGGTCCGTCATACCCACATCAAAGACGTCAAAGCTGCCGGCGCCCACGACACCTGCCTCCTCGGCGAAGGCGTCGCCCAAGTCGCCGACTGCATCGCCGCACTAAAAGAAACCGGCTACGCCGGTTGGTACTCATGGGAAGACGAGCCCGAAGACAGAAATCCGTTCGACTCCGCGGATCGCAACCGCCTCTGGATTGAAAAACAACTACGGTAAGAAGCACCTATCAACAATCCGAACAATAAGGAGGCCTGCCGTCCAACTCGCCATCAAAAAACTAAACGGCGAACCCCTCGAAAAAACCTACCTAATCCCAAGCCCCGCCATCACAAAACAAAACGCCGACCAGTTCAGAGGCCAGTTCTAAGCTATCGCGGCGCTGGATCGGATTCTGTGAGTCTCTTTGTCGCCCGCGCGGCGGCCACTGAAGTGAGAGCCCCCTCGGTAGGGAGTCACGTGCAACAATATAATCAGCAGTGTATAATCCAATGGTTGGATTGGCCAGACTGGGACAACGCGAGGTCGAGCGGATGAAGACGATTGAACAGACCCATGTCGTTTCCGAAGAAGACAAGGCACTGTTGCTCGAGATGAAGAAGCTTATTCGGGAGGTTGTCCCGACCGCGGAGGTGCTACTTTACGGCAGCGTGGCGAGGGGAGTTCACGGGCCGGAGTCGGACTACGACATCCTGGTTCTGACGGACGAACCGTTGTCCAAGAATGGGAAACGTAAGATCGAGCGCCAGGTTCTCGACCTGGAACTGGCTCATGATGTCGTTCTGTCGACGATATATCATTCCAAGGCGGAATGGCGCCTGCGTGCGGCCCTGCCTTTTCATAGCGAAGTCGAAAAACACGGTGTTGCGTTGTGAACCCTGAAACCGTTGCATACGTCCGCTACCGCACGGCACTGGCGCAGGAAAACCTCGACGTGGCCAAGTTGGCTTTGACCGCCAGCCATCTCCGCAGCGCCGTTAATCGACTATACTACGCATGTTTCTATATGGTGTCCGCGCTGCTCTTTGCAGAAGGGCGTACATCCTCCAAACACAGCGGCATCCGCTCTCTGTTCAACCGGCACTGGATCAAGACCGGGCGATTGCCCGTAGAAATGTCCGCGTTCTATCGCGACCTTTTCAACCACAGACAGCAAGGCGATTACGACGACTTTGTCGAATTCGCATGCGAGGATGTTCAAACGTGGTACGAGCAAGCCAACGCTTTTGTCACACGCATTTCCCAGGAAATCGAGAAGCTGTTGTCTGCCACACCCAAGGAAGATGGGTGATCCTAAGCATTGCGTCCGGCACCCGCTACCAGCAGCCCGAACAGGAAGGGCGAACCCCCGTCCAACTCGCCATCAAAAAACTCAACGGCGAACCCCTCGAAAAAACCTACCTCATCCCCTGCCCCGCCATCACAAAACAAAACGCCGACCAGTTCAAAGGCCAGTTCTGAGCCGGCATCGAAAGGATAAAATTATGACTAAACCAAAAGATTTCTCCCGCCGCCGCTTTCTAACCACGACCGTTTCATCCGGGGCCGCGTTGACCGTTGTAGCGCAGGCGTCCCGCCTGCAACAGGTGCATGCGGCCGCTGATCCTCGCATTGCTTTCGTTACGGCGAACCTCGTTGCCCGCGTTTCAGGCTACCGATTCGAATTGGCGCAGTGGGGCGAACAACACAAGAAAACGATTGCGGCTACAGATGAGGCGGCCTGGCGTTCCATTTGCGCTGAAATCGCCGCGCACGGGTTCAAAGCCATCGAGGTGTGGGAAGCCCACGCGGCACCCGAAGTGATGGACCGCAAACGCGGCGCCGCCTGGAAGTCCATTATGGATGAACACGGCCTCAAAGCCATCGGTTACGGGGGCCAACTGAGCCGCAAAACCTGTGAGATCTGCCAATGGCTCGGCATTCCGCAAATCAACGGCGGCATCGGCCAGAACACCCCCGAACAGGCAACGGCCTTGTGCCGCGAAATGGGTGTGCGGTTTAACGTCGAGAACCACCCGCAGAAAACCGCCCAAGAGCTGCTCGACATCGTCGGAGGCGGCAACGAGTGGCTCGGCAGCTGCATCGACACCGGCTGGCTCGGCACCCAAGGCGTCTCCGGGCCTGACGTCATCCGCGCGTGCGGCCAACTCGTCCGGCATACCCACATCAAAGACGTCAAAGCCGCCGGCGCCCACGACACCTGCCTGCTCGGCGAAGGCGTCGCCCAAGTCGCCGACTGCATCGCCGCACTAAAAGAAACCGGCTACGCCGGTTGGTATTCATGGGAAGACGAGCCCGAAGACAGAAATCCGTTCGACTCCGCCGTCCGCAATCGCCTCTGGATTGAGAAACAACTCGGTTAAGAACCGTTCGTACGTCCTCCATTCGGGCAAACTCTCCGCCATCCTGAACTCTCGGACATTCGCATATCCGCGCCCCAGCGGGAAGGCAAAAGGGCCACTTCGTTTCTTAATTCTGTGCTATGATAACGGCCCTAACGGCTTTCGGAAGGAAAGCGGTCCCATTCAGGAACTCATGAAGAGGAGGAAGAACAATGTGCACGAAGCGTCGTAACAACGGTTTTACCTTGATCGAGTTGTTGGTCGTGATCGCCATTATCGGCATCCTTGCCGCGATTTTGCTTCCTGCTCTGGCCCGCGCCCGTGAAGCGGCGCGCCGGGCGTCCTGCGCGAATAACCTCAAGCAGATGGGCCTGGTGTTCAAGATGTACTCGAACGAGTCCAAAGGCGGAAAATTCCCCCCCATCGTCCTGGCCCGAACCGACAAAAGCGGTGCGGTGGACGTGCCCTGCAGCCTCGGGAACGGCGGCATCTTCATGTTCAATGCAGCCTCGATCTACCCCGAATACCTCACTGACCTCGAGGTGACCATCTGCCCCTCGGACTCGGACGGGGCCAGCCAGTTTGAAGCGGGCGTCTACCACACCAATGATAACCCCAACCTGCCCATTGACCCGTGCCGTGTCGAGTTCCCCTCGTACCACTACTGCGGCTGGGCCCTCGAGCAGGACACGTTGTTCATTCCGGGTACGGTACCCAACGACCCCAACCCGACGATAGCTATGATTGAACCCAACGTGATTGACGAACTAGTGCCGCTGTTCCTGGGCGGACCCTACGATATGCGCCTCGACGGCGACGTCACGTTCCAGCGCAACAGTGGCGAGGACGAAACCATCTACCGGCTTCGGGAGGGTATTGAGCGGTTCTTCATCACGGATATCAACAACCCGGCCGCCAGCGCAACAGCCCAGAGCGAATTGGCCACGATGTGGGACCAGGCCACTCTGACCGTCGCAAACTTCAACCACGTCCCGGGCGGCTCGAACGTCCTGTTCATGGACGGCCACGTCGAGTTCATTAAATATCCCGGCGAGTTCCCGCTCACCACCACCTTCAACTGGCTGCTCACCACCCTCTGGGACATGATCGGCGGCTGATTGCGGATTGACGAGAGACCGGAGGCTGTAGCGCCGAACTTCAAAGAGTAGCGCTCCCGCGCGACCGCTCCAGTCCGTGTTCGTCCGTGCCGTAGGCGCCGGCTCTCAGCCGCGTTTTCTAACCCGCGCGGTCCAGCACACAAACCTGCGGTCAACACAACGCCCCTTTCACAAACACCAAGCCAGCGTGGTGGACGGCGCGGCCAGGATGACCGCGCCTGCTTTTGCCGAACCGGAGTTGGTCGCTACAGCTTCCCGACTCCCTTCAATCCGGAATCCGCAATCTGCAATCAAACGGTCCGCGCCTACAGCAGCAACAAATCTGGACACAAACTACCTGGCTGTCACAAGGGTCAATCCGTCGTGGCTCGGCTTCCCAAAACAAATGAACCAAACAGGCTCGGGGGGCGTCTATAATGCGACTCATGGATCAGCGAAACCAGGTATATGACGGGTGGCTGGTGCTGCGTTGCCAGGAAGGCGACGTAGCGGCGCTCGACGAACTGATCCGCCGGTGGCAGGAACGGTTATGGCGTCACGCGTGGCGTCTGACCGGGGACCGGGAAGCGGCGTGGGACGTGCTCCAAGAAACGATGATGGCGATTAGCCGTGGGATTGGCCGGTTGGTGGAGCCGGCGGCCTTTTCGAGCTGGGCGTACCGGATTGCCACGAACCAGTCGCGGGACCATCTTCGTCGCAAACGCCGTCAGCAGGTGTCACTCGAGTCGTATTTTGCGGAACAGTTGAACGAACAGCGGGCGGCGCCTTCCCCAATTCAGGCCATCGATCTTCACACGGCGCTGGAACAGTTGCCGGCTCCCCAGCAGACGCTGGTGTCGTTGCGGTACCAGGAAGGGTTCAGCGTGTCGGAAATCGCCGGCATCCTGGCTATTCATGAGGGGACAGTCAAATCACGCTTGTACGTGGCGCGCCAACAATTGCGCGCCCTTTTATCAAATGACTAATGGCCTCTTTCATCTGTAAGAGGCCGATTGGAGGGTAAGAAAATGAGTCTCAACGGCTTTGACGAGGACAAGGCGCGGGAAATGCGGGAAAAAGTGAAAGGGCCGTTTCTTCGCAAACTGCGGAAAGAATTTCTGACAGTGGTTCTGGCATCCGGGCCTTTGATGGCGTTGATTGTCTATGCGTTAGCGCGCTGGGCCCAAACCTGGGGGACAACCGAGACGCCGGCCCTGTTCTATGCGATGTTGTATTTTTTCCTTGGCCTTTTTCTGAACCTGTTGTGGGTTTCTTACGCATCAAACGTCCGATTGCTGTTGATCTTGAAAGAAGTGAAGCAACTTCGGCTGGATTTCCTGGCATTGCAGGAAACGCCGGAACCGGCCACGGGCGGTGCCGAGTCGGCCGCGGGTAGCGCGGAGTTGTTTGCGCCCAATTGGCCGGTCATGGTGTTCCGTAAGCGGTCTCTAGTGTTGTTGCTGGGTATTGTTTTTGTGGCGGTTCCACTTTTAACCACAATCATTTATACACGGGTGGACACATACAGACGGCTGCATTGGGACGAGTACGAGGCGTTTGGCGGGCAGGAAATGCTCGATGTCCACCTGGCGGCGGACGGCCGTGCGCGGGCGTTTGCGCGGGTGAGCGTGACGAAGTGCCCGTCGCTGGTCGCGTCGATGCCGATTCGTATTGCCCAGCCGGACGCCACGCTCGAGTCGGTGACGGTCGACGGCCGCAGCGTCGTTTTCGAACCCGTAGCCGGCCAGGTGGACACCTATACGATCGTGCCGGGCCTGCCCGAAAAGGCGCTGAAGAATACGCTGCTGGAAATCGTGTGGTCGTTCCCGGTCAAGGAAATAGGAAGCGTTCAGTTGAAGGGGGTTATCCCTGTAAACAGTTACGCGGTCAACGCCGTGGTGGATCCCGGGGCGCCCTATCGGTTTGCGGGAAAGGCCGCGGGCAAGAAAGCCTTCACTTTGTTCTGGACTAAACGGTCCGCCGGAGAATATACGGCGCAAAACCTTGGCACCGCCGGGATTGGCATTGAACCGGTTCAGGCTCAAAATGGTGAATGATGAGTGATGAATGGAAATGATAAGTGATGAACTCACGCCTTCAGTGCGCCGGCGGTGATGCCTTTCATGAACATCCGGGTGAACATCAGGAAGACGATCCCGAGCGGGATGGCCGATATGGTGAAGCCGGCCAGCATTTCGCCGTACATGCCGAGCACTTTGCCCTGGTAGCGGAGCATACCGACCGTCAGCACCATGACCTCCTCGCGCGACGTCGTCACCAGCGGCCACAGAAAACTGTTCCACACCCCGAGCGCGCTGACAATCGCCACGACACCGAGGACCGGTCTCGCCAGGGGCACGCCAACGTGCCACAACTGCCGCAGCAGCCCCGCACCGTCCACCTGTGCCGCTTCGAACAGGTCGTTGTCGATCTGGCCGAAGAAGCCGCGCAACAGGTAGATGCCCAGCACCTGTCCGCCGGCAATGTACGGCAGGATCATCACGGCGTACGTGTCGATCAAATTCAGTTGTTTCACCCAGACAAACGCGGGTACCAGCATCAGCACGCCGGGGATCATCATCATCGAGATCATGCCGTAATACAAAATCTCGCGCCCCGGGAAACGGTACCGGGCAAACAGAAAACCCGCCACCGCCGAAAACGTCACAATGCCCGAGATGCTCAGCGCGGTCACCAGGATGCTGTTCCAGATGTAATACTTCAGGTTGCCGAACGCGCTCACGTAGTTTTGAATATGCAGCGGCCATGAGGGCAGCCAGAACGAGTGATAAAACTGATGCGTGCTCTTGAAGGACGTAATGACCATGAAGACAAACGGGAAAAACGTCAGCGCCAGCAGCAGCACCAGCACGCCGCGCCCCGCCACGCTTTTTGCTCCCAATTTGCGCATGTTTACGTCATTTCCCCGGTTCGTACTGTTCGACGCGCATCAGCCGGTTCAGCGATATCGTGAACACCAGTAGAAACATCAGCATCAGCAACCCGATTGCGCAGGCGTAGCCCATCCGCTGAAAGTTGAACCCGTTCAGATACATGTACAGCCCCGGTACCATCGTCTCGTAGCCGGGCCCGCCGTCGAGCGTCAGGATGTAGATCGACTCGAACCCGTTTACGATGCCGATTACCGTCACCACCACCAGCAGTTTCACCTGCTGAAGGATCAGCGGGATGTGAATCCGGTACACCCGGCCCACCGCGCCCAACCCATCGAGTTCCGCCGCCTCGAGCACACTCGTCGGGATGTTGGCCAGCCCCGCGTAATACACCAGCACCGGAAATCCGTACGCGAACGGGAATCCCACGAACGCCACCGCCCACAGTGCCGTTTTCGGATGCGACAGCCAGCCGTATATCCAGTCGCGCAGGCCGAGTTCAGTCAGGATCTCGGTCGGGATGCCCGCGTCGCCGTAGATGTGTTTCCACAACATGTAGACCACCACGCCCGGAACCATCATCGGCAAAACCACCAAAACCCGGCAAAGGTAGTTCCACCGCTCCGATTTGATGTGGAAAATCAGTTCCGCCACAACAAACGGTATCGTCATACCCGTGACGAAAATGAATGTCCCGAGTTTCGTCAGGTTCGCCAGGCTTTTCAGAAACACCGGGTCGCGCGCAAGCTCGGTGAAGTTCGCAGTGCCCACCCACCGGCTTTCCGCGCCGATGTCCCACGCCGTGAACGCGTGGTACAGGGCCGAGGCCGCCGGCACGTAATTGAATACCAACAGAAACCCGACCGGCCCCAGTAGCAGACCGTAGATCAACCACAGCGGCGCGTCGCCTGCCCGGCGGCGGGAGCGCACCACTACCCGCGCCTGTTCGCCCCTCAGGACGCCTGCAGTTCCTGCAGCAGTTCCGTTTCCCGTTCCTGCCATACGCGCTCCATCGGTTCAAAATCCCACGCGGCTTCGTTGCGGTGCAATTCCACCCAATGCGCAAAATTCTCTTCGAGCATCTCGAGATAACCGTCCAAATCCACACCATCGTTCAGGTAATAGTCCAACATCCGGCGCCAGTACTTCTTGGGTTCGCCGTCAAACGAATCCAGCCATTTGATGGCGCAGTACCGCCGTTTGAAAATCTCCTGGAACGGCGCAAGGCGCTCGTCCACCTTCGCGCCGACAATGTTCGGAATGAAAATGAGCGCCTCGGATGCGAGCGCCTCGATGCTCTGCGGCGCGCTGACGAACATCAGGAAGTCAATGCAATCCTCGAGGTTGCCGTTGATCAGCGCGCTGTTCGTCACATGCAGTTGGACCGCCGCACCGCCGATCACCGTTGCCGGCGTCCCCGGCCCGTACGGGCTCGTTTCTTTGGTAATTGTCGGAATATAGGCCACGTCCCATTCGAAGTCCACGTAGGGGTCCATCGCGATCCGCCGGATAAACCACGACCCTGTCCAAAACATCGCCAGCCGGCCAATTAGAAATGACCGCAGCGGATCCGCGTTCTTCAGCTCTTTCGCCCAGCCGCGCCGCCAGTCTTTGAGAATCCGGTTCACCTCGCGCCAACGCGGGTCCTGCCGGGTGAAGAAGCCTTTCGTGAACAGGAACCCCGCCTCCTGCGGTTCGAGGTAGTGGTCGAGGTAGCCTTCCGCGTCCGGCCGCGACGGGACCAGGTCGAGTTGCGGCAGGATGTCGTGATAGAGCATCTCGAAAATGATGTCCTGTCCCCAGTCCGAACCCAGCCAGTTGTCCGATGTCATCGGCGTAACCCCGGCCTTGTTGAGCGTGTCGAACATGGCCATCATCTCGGCCCACGTCTCCGGCATCCGCTCGAAACCATGCGCCCGCAGCAGCGTCTTGTTGTAAAACACGCCCGTCTCGACAATATCGATCGGGATGCAGTACAGCTTGCCGTCCGGCGCCCGTTTGGCCTGAACCAACGCCTGGTTGGCGAACGTGTCCATCCAGCGTTGGTTACCCGGCACGTACAGGTTGGGCCGCTCCAGGTATTCATCCAGCGGAACGTACCATCCCTTCCCCACGTCCTGCCACGACACCTCCGCGTTCATACTGATGATTTCCGGCGCGATTCCCCCCAGCAACTGCGTTTTCAGCCACTCCCCCTCGGTATTGCTCGTCTGGAGGAACATGCGGTACGTGATCTTCTTGCCCGGGTGCAGCCGCTCCCACTCGTCTGCCAACTCCCGCGCCTTCTTCACCGGCTCCCCGATGCCCTGCGGCACCATCCCCGGCGTATAGAAATTGAACTCAACCCGGATGGTGTTCCCGTCGCCCCCCTCGGCCTCCGAAATGTCGGCAGGCGCACCCGTCTCTTGCCCGCACCCGCTCACAGCCAGGATAAGGCCCACTGCTAAAACAAACGAGAGCCGCAAGCTAACCATTTACAACCACTCGCGCGGAATCGTCACAAACTGCACCGAGCACTGTACACGACTCGGCCCTTGCGGATCGATAAAATGCCCGAGAACCCTCAGGGCGCCACTTCCCGCCGGAACCGCTCGACGAGCTTTTCGCCTTCTTTGCTCATGCTGGCGCCCCACATTTTGATGCCGGCGAGTGTCTGCTCGTTCATTTCGGGCGTGTACTTGCTCAGCGACGGCTCAAACTGGCTGACGTGGCTCGCGGCCGCCTTGATTTTCTGGTCCCACACCGCGGTTATGTCTACCGTGTAGTTGGGCTCGCGCGTGTCGTAGTAGTAGGCAACCGGCACCGGGTACGGTTTCAGCCCATCGACCAGCAGGTGGTGAGGGTAGTAGAGGTGCCATTCCGCGGCAATAAACGCGTCGTGGCTTACCTTGGCGCATTGTCGGTGATCCGTCTTGTGCCATTGATCGAATTTGGCCCCCGGATCAAGCGTAAACACCGCGTCGGGCCGGTAGATCTTGATCTGCCTGGCCGCCTCGCCGCGAAGCTGATGCGGATCCGCGTACTCCAGGTCGCCGTCGCAGTAACCAAGCCACACAATATTCTCTTTGGAAATCCCCAGCGCGGCGCACGCGGCCTCTTCCTCCGCTTTCCGGATCCGAGCCAGCCGCTCGCTCGTCATCTCCAGGTCTTTCGACCCGGCGTCATCGTTGGTGTAGATGACAATGATAACTTTGTTGCCGTTCTTGGCAAGGAGCGCCATGATGCCCCCGCAACTGAACGTGTCGTCATCCGGATGCGGCGCAAACACCATAACCGTCTTCCCCGTCCAGTTTTCGACCCGATCCGCCGCGGCCACCGCCTCCGGCGTCTCCGCCGCGACCGCCGAAAAACCCACTATCAACCCCGCCACGACCAACCCCACTGTCAGCGCCTTCATGACTCGGCCCTCCTCGTTTTCCAGTCCGGCACATTTTGGAAACCAGGGCCTATTAAGGCACACGGCGCACGGCCAGTCAAATGCAATCACATCGGCCGCGGAAGGCCCCCGTGCATCGCCAACGCCATCGCCGCGTAATGCACCAGCACCTGGACCAATACCAGCACCAGCGCGTTCATCCCGTACATCATCGCGCGGCTGAAACGCGTAGATGTTGGCTCAAAGTGGCGAACAAAGATTCTGAATCCGGCTTCTTGGTCGCGCCTGGAGTTTTGTAAGCAAGATTACATGCTGCCCGCCACCCGAGTCCGCCAAGAATTCACTTAAAAGCCGATTCGGCCCCGTGCACAAGCGCCGCCCTGCCTGCTAATTCTGACACAAAACAGCCCTGTACTTGCTCAAGCGGTTGTGGTTACACCATTCCGACTGCAAGACTTACCGTGAGATGCCCCCAGCGGCCTTCCTGTCAATAAATAACCACTCCGCTTTTTTCAAAATAGTCCATTGCGTTTTCCCTAATAAAATGCTAACCTGTTTACGTAACTCTGCTGGATGTTAAGGCAGTGGGGCCATACATCCACAGTTAACCCGGGGTTTCAGACTCAGAAGGAGGGCCCGCCGGGGCGCGCAACGCCCTGTCTCTTGCAGTACTGAAGTACCTATGTACGACACTGGAAACAAGAGCAAACTGAGGACTTGAGGAGAAAAAGAGATGAAACGATTATGCATTGTGCTGTTTCTGACCGTGCTTCTGACCGGTTTCACGTTTTCAGCCGTGGCGGCAGACGTTACCCTGACCATAACGGTCAACGGCGAAGGGACGACGGACCCAGCCCCAGGCGTCCACACGTACATCAAGGGCACAAAAGTCACGGTCACGGCCTACCCGGCGGACGGCTGGGAATTCGTGAATTGGACCGGCTCGCTAACCAGTACCGACAACCCCGTCACTATCCGACTGAACAAAAGCAAAACGCTGACGGCAAACTTCACGTATTCGGGCCCGCCCATGTACACGTTGACCACCTCGGTGGTTGGCGAGGGTACGGTAACGCCGGCCGGCGCCACCCAGTACGAGTCCGGCACGATTGTCGATGTATCCGCCGACCCCGCTGAAAACTGGGTGTTCGACCACTGGGAAGGCGCGCTCAGCGGGTCCACCAACCCAACCACTATCCTGATGGATGGTGACAAGTCGGTCACCGGCGTGTTCACCGAAGAAGTGCCGCCTCCCGATCCGCACATGGCGCTTTACAATTATGTGATGGCGCCGGATCCGAACTACGCATGGAACCAGTACGCGACCGAGTCGCAGTTCCTGTATACCAACTACTTCATTGACATGACGTCGCAACAGTGGCGCACCGCCGAGGAAGTAGACCGCCCGATCTGGCAGCACTACCTGATCCTGACCGTGGGCTGGTTCACGGGGGACACCTGCATCATCCTCATCGACGGCGGGAGCAATGGCGGGGAGCCGCCGACGACGGGCGACCCCACGATTGGCCAGGCGTCGTTTGCGTACGGGTTCCCGGTAGCGGATCTGAAGCAGATCCCGAACCAACCGTTGATGTTTGCAGACGAGCCTGGGGTGTACCGGAGTGAGGATGACATGCTGGCGTACAGCTTCGACAAGTACATCGTGACCAAGGATGAGACGTGGAACGGTCACCTGCCCATGGCGAAAGCGTCAGTCCGCGGCATGGACACGGTTCAGGCCCATTCGTCGAACATTGACGACTTCCTGGTGGTCGGCGCATCGAAGCGTGGTTGGACGGCGTGGCTGGTAGCGGCGCTGGATGACGCGCGCATTATCGGCTACGTCCCGATCGTGATACCCATCCTGAACATAGAACCGCAGATGGACCACCACTGGGAGTCCTATGGGTTCTATTCGTCGGCGGTCCAACCGTATGCGGATTTCGATCTGTTCTGCCGGCTTAAGACGGAGCCGGGGGCGGAGGATTGGCTGCTGATCGAAGACCCGTACACCTACCTTCCGACGTCTTCGACCATTGCGGACAAGCCCAAGCTGCTCATCAACGCCAGCGGCGACCAGTTCTTCATGCCGGATTCGCTCCAGTATTACTGGGGCGACATTCCGGGTCCCGGCACGAAGCACGTCCGCATCATCCCCAATGCCAGCCACGGCATGGAAGAAGGGGACTCGTTTGAACAGGCGCTGTATACGGCCCTGGCTTGGGGGACCAAGGTAGACGACGGTGCGGCGCAGCCCGTCTACGACTGGACCGTCGACGCCAACGGCATCACCATGACGACGGGAAGCACGCCGAGCGGTGGCGTGGTGATGTGGCAGGCGACGAACCCGACGGCGCGTGATTTCCGTGTCGAGACGATCGGGACCGTTTGGACGAGCAGCCCGCTGTACGATCAGGGCGGCAATACGTATGTCGGTTATTGCGATCCGCCTGCGGAAGGCTGGACGGCGTATTTTGTCCAGGTCGATTTCGGGAACGACGAGAAGTACACGTCCGAGATCGTGATTACGCCAGATATCCTGCCGTTTGCTGGCACTCACTGCTTGTAGTTTGTCGTAGTTGCCCCAGAACAAGCCGCGGCCCCGATCCCGGGGCCGCGCTTTTTCCATGATCGTCCTCTTGCAGCCCGTGGCAGAAGTCTCGTGATGGCGAGCGCGAGCCATTTGGCACGGGATCAAGGCGCGAAACCGTTGGAAAAGTGCCTCCTTTTTCAAGGTTTCGCAACGCAGAGACCGTGACAAATCTCAGTGCTCCCCAGTTTCAATGTCGTTGCTTATGAGGCGCGTCAAACAGTTCCTGCTAAGGGGCGCTCCTGGCATTGAGTGACCACCATTCCGGCGATGAACGCCGCAGGCGTTCAATATGAATAGCCGGCGGTGGCCGAAGGGCACCGCCGGAAACACGCGATACGACCAACCCCGGAAGGGGTTGAATCTAAAGGGTTTAATAATCGTCTATTCTGCCCCTTGCGGGGTTGTCCACGTGGGATGCGTTCAGGTCCGGAGGCTCCCTGCGGTCGCCTCCGGCTATTCATATTTTTCCCCTCCGGGGAAATTCCTAAGCCGGACAGCCTGTTTTTCCGGGCCAAGTCAGAAACTGGGGAGCACTGAGGTGGCAAATGGCCGCGCGCAGACCGCGACGACTTTTGCCACGGGCTGCGAGGGGCGTGCCTCAATTCGCCCGCTGGATCTCCTTGCCTTCAAACATCAGTTTATCCCCCTCGATGTCCAGGTAGTGAACTTCGCCCTTGTCGTCGAAAATCTTGACTCGCTTACCTTCGACAATCCATTTCGCCCTGATTTGGTCGTTGACACGCCAAGTCCCGTCCGGTGCAAACTCCACTTCCACCTTCACATTCTGCATCATGCTCTGATTATTCGCCGGGAAATCGGGCTTCCATTTGGTGCCCGCCAGCGTCCGCGCGTTTAACGGTTCCTTGGGCGGTTCCGCCGGGGCAACCTCGGCGGGCTGTTCCGGGGCGGGCGGTTCTTCAACGGCCGCCGCGGGTTCCTCGACAGGCGCCGGCGGCTCAACTATCGGCGTAACGGGAGCCGGTTCAGGCGCGGGCGCCGGTAAGGGCGCGGCCGGAGAGTCCACCGGCACAGGCGTCTCCTTGCCCCGCTGCAACATTATCACCGTCGCTACGACCGCCACGATAATCAGTGCCACCAAAATGAGCATACCTTTGTTTGCCGCGCCCTCTTTTCTCATTACGAGTCCTTTCTTCTCCTCGCCACCTGCACTCGGGTTCGTCCTGCGCCAATTGGTAATTACTCAAATGCCCAACCAATATAGCATCTTGCGCCGACAACCGCAACAGCACCGTGTATTGATTTTCCAGTTTTTCCGCCCCCCAGAGCCTTTTGCCCGCCACCCGCCGGATCTGCTACAGTCTCGCTGTGGCAATAAGCTAAACGAGAACGGCAATGCCGGCAAAATCCAACTATCAGGGAGTCATCCTCGCCGCGGGCCACGGGTCGCGCATGGGGCCGTTCGGCAACCTGTTTCCCAAGCCCATCATCCCCATCGCCAACAAGCCGCTGCTCGTATACCAGCTCGAACACATGAAACGCCTCGGTATCGACGAGGTCATCATCGTCATCGGCCATCTCGGCCATCGCATCACGCAGGTCCTGGGCGACGGGAGCCGGTTCGGCGTCCGGATCAAATACGTCGAGCAGGAAAAACGGCTCGGAATCGCCCACGCCGTCGGCCAACTCGAATCCTGCATCGACCGGCCCTTCATGCTGTTTCTGGGCGACATCTTCTTCGATCTGACCGACCTCGACGCCATGGTACGCGAAATGGAGCAGCATGGCGCCGCCGCCGTACTCGCCGTCCGCGAAGAAACCGAACCCGAGGCCGTCAAGCGAAACTTCTGCGTCATCACGCGCGACGACGGCTCAGTCCGCCGCGTCATCGAAAAACCCCGCCAACTCCCCTGCATGACAAAAGGCTGCGGGTTGTATCTGTTCGACCTCGCCATCTTCGACGCCATTCGCCACACGCCCAGAACCGCCATGCGCGACGAATACGAGATCACCGACTCGATCCAAATCCTGATCGACTACGAGTACCCCGTCCGCGTTGCGCCCGTCGTCGAGTTCGACATCAACGTCACCTACATCGGCGACCTCATTACTTGCTCGCGCCACGTACTCGAACGAAGCAACCTCACCCGCCTCGTTGGCAACGGCTGCCGGCTCGCCTCCGGCGTGGAACTCGTCGAAACCGTGCTGGGCGACAACGCCGTCATCTCAAAACCGGCCCGGCTCGAACGATGCGTCGTTTTTGCCGGAGTAACGCTGGACGGCGGCATCGATTACGCGGATGCCGTAATCACCCAGCAAGGCATTCTCCGCCCCAACCACGAAGCCTAAGCGAAAAACGGGGACTGGCTCGCTTTTTCCGGCGGTTTGGGAAAAGCGAGCCTGTCCCCGCTTTTCGCGCACCACGAAGCCTGAGCACATAGGACCGATAGGTCCGATCCGTCCTATTCAATCACCGCCAGCGCCGTCTCGACATTGCCAAACGGCGCGCTCACCTGAATGCCCGCAATCCGGTTCCGGATCTTCTCGACGGCCTCCCGCGCGATTGTGATACCGGTCTGCCGTTGCTCGTCTTTGCCTTTCGCCGCGGTCATCCGTTCCATGATGTCCTCGGGTATCACGACACCGGGCACCTCGTTCTGCAAGAACGCCGCATTCCTGTAGCTGGCCAGCGGCCAGATTCCCGCCAGCACCGGGATCTCGAGGTCCTGCACCTTGTCCAGGAACCGCAGCAACGCCTCGCAGTCGAAAACGGGCTGCGTGATGGCAAACTCGGCGCCTGCTTCGACCTTCTGCCGGAACCGGCGCACCTCTCTGATCTGATCCAACGCCGTCGGGTCGGCCCCGACGCCTATGACGGCGTTCGTCTTTGGCTCGATGGCCTGCCCGCCAAGGTCAATGCCTTCGTTCAGCCGGCGCTGGACGCCGCACATCCCGATCGAGTCGGTGTCGAACACGCCGCTCGCAAACGGGAAATTGCCCAGCTTGGGCGGGTCGCCCGTTATGAACAGCAGGTTGCGGATGTCGCACAACGCGCACGCCAGCAGGTCCGCCTGCATCCCGATCAGGTTTCTGTCGCGGCTGCACACGTGCAGGATCGTTTCGATCATGGCTTCCCGCTGGATGTACAGCGCCGTCATTAACGGCGACAGCCTCGAGCTGGCCCGCGGCCCGTCCGGGATATTGATGGCATCCACGCCCCTTTGCCGCAATTCGTTGGCTTTGGCGATCGTGTCGGCGAGGTTGTATCCGCGGGGCGGCACGATCTCGACCGTCGTCACCCACTCTCCATGCGCCAGCCTCCACGAAAACCGCGATTTCTCCGGGAACGGCGTGGGCGTCTGCGGGACTACGCCCGCCGCCACCTGAATCTCGAACGTGCGCGCCTTTTCCTTGGCCAGCGGCCGGATGCGCTGCGCAATCTCCTGGATATGCCTCGGGGTGGTCCCGCAGCAGCCGCCGATGCCACGCACCCCCAAATCGAGGTACCGCTTCGCGTAGCCCGCGATGTAGTCCGGCGAGCAAAGGTACAACTGCCGCCCACCCACCTCCTTCGGCATCCCCGCGTTCGGCATTACGATCAGTGGGCGGTCCACCATCTTCATAACCTGCTCCGCCGCCGTCAGCAAAGCGTCCGGTCCCGATCCGCAGTTCATCCCCCACGCCAGCGGCTGGCCGCATCCTTCATCGAGCGGCGCAAACAGCCGCGACAACGGCTCCCCCGCGCCCGACTCGAGATCGTCATACACCGTGCAACTCAGGATGAACGGAAAGTCAAACTCCGCCATCGTCCGCGCGCACGTTTCCATCGCCGCGCGCGTCGGCTGCGTCTCGAACAGGATAAAATCCACACCGCCCGCCATCAGTGCCTTCACCTGTTGCCGAACCGCGTCCTGCGTGTCGCCTTCCGCCTCGCGCGGCACCGGCCCGACCGACCCCGCCACGTACACCTGCCGCGAACCATCCGCGCCGGAACATTTTTCGACAACCTCCCGGGCCAATTTCGCCGCCGCCAGGTTGATCGCCTCCACCTTGTCGTCCAGCCCGTACTTGCCCAGCAAAATCCGGTTCGCGCCAAACGAGTTCGTCGTCAGCACGTCCGCGCCCGCATTGGCGTAATCGATATGGATTTCCCGGATAATGTCCGCGTCCGTCAAATTCAGTTCGTCGAAACACCGCAACGTCTGCACGTCCCGCCGGTAAATCTCCGTGCCCATCGCCCCGTCAAAAATCACCACGCTATCGTGCAACAACTGCTCAAAATCTTTACGTCGCTTCATCGGCATATTCGCTCCCAAAGGTGCTTCCGCCAATTGTAGCATCCCGCCGGGGCCGATGTCCTTCCCGAGCGCCCCGCGTTTTATACGTCCTATACGTCCTATTCCTTTTCACGCGACCCACGCCTTTTTCTTTTACGGACGCCCCTCGTATACACTCTTCCCCAAGGAGGTTCTCATGTTCCAGATACTTCTCGCCCTGCTTTTGGCCGTACCCGCCCCTGATGCGCCCGTCTACCCCGACAAGCTCAACGTCATGTGCTACCAGGACGCGGGCGGCGTCATGCACGACATCCAGACGCCCGAAGATCTGCAAATCCGCAGAGCCCACACGCGCGCCAACATGCTCAAAGTGATGGGACCTCTCCCAGACAGAACCAACCTGCCCCCGCTTGATGTCGAGGTGGTCGAAACCGTTGATGAAGGCTCCTACGTCCGCAAAACAATCCTGTTCACTCCCGAACCCGGCGACCGCCTCCCCGCGTATCTGTGCATTCCAAAAAACATCTCCGGAAAAGTCCCCGGAATCCTGTGCCTCCACCAGACAATCGCCATCGGCAAGGCCGAGACCGTCGGCATCGGCGTCACAACAAACCGCAACTACGCCCAGGAACTCGCCCAGCGCGGCTACGTCACGCTCGCCCCCGACTACATCGGGTTTGGCGATTACAAAATCGACGTTTACGCCCGCGGGTATGCCAGCGCGACCGCCAAGGGCATCGGCAACCACATGCGGTGCGTCGACCTGCTCGAGTCGCTGCCTGAAGTCGACCCTGATCGGATCGGCGCCATCGGCCACTCGCTCGGCGGCCATAACACGTTGTTCGTCGGGGCGTTCGACGAGCGCATTAAGGTTATGGTCACGAGTTGCGGGTTTACGCGATTTCACAAGTACTACGAAGGCGACCTCACCGGCTGGTCGCATAAAGGCTATATGCCGCGAATCGCCGAGGTTTATCACAAAAACCCCGACGAAATGCCGTTCGATTTCACGGAAATCCTCGCTACCATCGCGCCCCGCACCGTGTTCATAAACGCCCCACTGCACGACGCCAATTTCGAGGTCTCCGGCGTGAGAGACTGCGTCGGCGCCGCGCTGCCCGCCTACAGACTGTACGACGAAGCCGAGAATCTCCTGGCCGTCTATCCGGCCTCTGACCACGATTTCCCGGCCGAAGCCCGCGAGTTGGCGTATCACTACATCGATCTGAATTTCCGGTTTCCGCCGGGTCGCTGGGAGGAACCCCGCGTCCTGGCGCACGACCTGCGCGTGGGCTCCGCATTCCATGCCTTCGACCACCTCAGCGGGACCGACCACCAGGGCGAAGTCGCGGCCGCCTGCGGTGCTACGATCATCTACGGCAGCGGTCTCGGCGGCCTCGGCTACAGCGGCCTGCCCGCCACGGACGAACTGGCTCGGACCCTCGCGGCTGAAAGCGAGTACAACCGCAAGCTCAAATCCACCGGCATTAAGACGTGCCTCGGTTATCTCTGTGCGACATCCATCGTCGGCCTCGACACGTTCGATAAGAACTGGCGCCCCGAGTTCCGCGCCAAGTTTTCGTCGCCGCCCGCCGAATGGCTCCAGCAAGGGCGCGACGGCCAGGCCCTCAAATCGTGGTACGGCGGCGACTACAACCCCGCCTGCATGAACAACCCCGACTGGCGCAAGTACCAGCGCGAGATGATCAAGCTGCAAGTCGAATCCGGTCACGACGGCGTATTCTTCGACAACCCCACCGTCCACACCGACGGCTGTTACTGCGCCTACTGCATGAAAAAATTCGCCGCATTCTGCGCGCAGGAAAGCCTGCCCGTTGCCGACACGTCCGTCGAAGCCATGCGCAAATTTGCTGCTGACCAGAAAACGGCCTTCATGCGGTTCCGCTCGACGATCGCCGCCGATTTCTTCTCGGAAATGCGCGCCTACGTCCGAATCCTCGACCGCAACGCGCTCCTCACCGCCAACAACAGCCTCAACCACCCTTCCGTCTTCTTCTCACAATCCCGCGGGCTCGGTTACAACATCTACGAGATGAGCAAAGCCGAGGATTTCGTCGTGGTGGAAGACATGTCCACTCAGCCGCGCATGACGGATAAAGGCGCGATCGAATACGGCCACATGTACCGTATGACCCACGCCATCAGCCACGGCAAGCCGCTCGTCGCCGTCACGATCGCCGAAGCCGATTACCACACCCCCCCAAACCTCGTCCGGCTCGCCATGGCCGAAGCCGCCGCACACGGCGCTTCCTACATGCTCTGGTCAACCTGGCCGGAGGGCCAGCGCCAACGCATGATCGACGCTGTCCGCCCACAGGCCGATTGGCTGCGTTCCCAGGTTTCCCTTTTTGAAACGACCACGCCTCGGCGCGACGTCTCCGTTTTCCTCCCGTTCCGCCGGTGGACCGAAACCGACAAGTGCGCCGTGTCCGACATTGCAGGCGAACTCACGCGCCGAAACGTCCAGTATGCCGTCTTTTGTGAAGACGATTTCTCACTCCCAGAACTCCAGGAGGCCCCCGTCCTCGTCGTTGAGGAACCATCCGTCCTGAACGAACAGGAAAACAACGTCCTCAGCCAATACGTTTCCGGCGGCGGCAAGGTCGTCTTCGCCGCCAACGACGGATGGACCAGCAGCATCAATCCGTCCCTTGTTATCAAGAATGCGCCACACGTCCACGGCATTGTCCGCGATGCCCAAAATGCCACCACCGTCTTCCTCTACAACCTCAACATCCGCCGCATCTCTTCTTTCGAAGACGCCGTGACCCCCGCAGATCATCTCCAACTCGAAATCAAAATCCCCTGGAAACACGTCGCCAACGTCACCCTCTCCACCGCGGATGAAGACAAATCCGAAACCTCAATCCCCTTCTCCCTCTCCGGCGACACTCTCTCAATCGAGATCCCCACACTCCACATCTCCGCCCTGCTGCAAATCAAGATTAACTAGCGTTCTGCACGTTGGGACGCTCCCCGGC
>DATKVG010000026.1:0-4002 GCA_035530195.1 Bathyarchaeia archaeon
AAATGCTGCAAATCCTCAGCATTTCACTTTTCGAGAAAAGGCCGCTTTTACAGGCCTTTTCGCAAGATCTCGCCATTGACGAAAATGCATGCCCGTGTAACCAATTGTCATTATTCAACTTTTAACGGGACAGTACTGATCCGCAATCCGCAATTCCTCCAGACTCACTTCAGTTCTTCCGGCATCGCCTTATCCACCCCCCACCGCGACAAATGACGCAGCCGTTGCCACGTCTTCTCGACGTCCGCCAGCGTCACCTCCTTGCAATGCGCAAAATCCTCCTCAAACATCTTGTACACATCCGCGATCGCCGCCCGGTCGTACGTCGCCACCGCCGCTTCCGTATAAAACTTCTCCGCCGTAAACGTCGCGTTATACGACCCGATCACCGCCACCACGCCGTCCACCACGAACCCTTTCGCGTGCATCGGCGCGTCACCGCTGTACTCGAAAATCCTAATCCCATGCTCGAGCAGTTCCCGGTAATCCCCACGCGTCAGGATATACACCGGCAGGCCACCGATCGGGATCATCGTCATGTTCCGCTTACTGTTCGTCATCAGCCGCACGTCCACCCCGCGCGCAGCCGCCCGGAACAACGCCTCCTTCTGGATTGGTGCGGGCCGGATCGAGATGCTCTGCCAATAAATGTGCGACTGCGCACGGTCGATCATCTCTTTATAAAACGTCGTCAGCCACGTTTCCCCGTTGTCCTCGAACGGCTGCTGATACAAAAACCGCGACAACTTGCTCACCGCGTACCCCCCCACCGCACCATCGCACTCCTCCACGTAATCCCCGTACGATGCGCTCCCCGGATACATCAGGTTTGCATACGCCGCATCGAGCGACGCCGACGCCGCAACGTACTCTTTCTCATCCTCGTCCCGGTACCACCGCTTCAAAAACTCCAAATGTACAACCTCCGCCTGCGGGCCCGTCACCAGAATGTCCGTATCACGCCACGCCGGTTTCGTAGCGTCCACACCGCCACGTTCATACCGCGCGCTCCAGTTCATCCCGCCCACGAGCGCCTCCTGCCCATCCACCACCAGGTACTTATCGTGAAGGTGACGCCGCCAAAACCGCAGCGGGTTCCGGAACAACACCTCGCGCACCGTACCGTACATCTGCACCCCGATCCCATGGCGCCGCATCTTCATGTAAAATAGCTTGTTCCCAAACGAATACGGGCCATACACGATCATCCGCACATCCACACCCGCCGCCTTCTTACGGATCAGCAGGTCCCCCAACCGTTTCGTCGTCGGATCGTTGTAAATGTACATCGTCGAAAAATAAATCGTCTTCTTCGCCTCCTCCAGCATCCGCCACCGTTCCGGATACGACTCCCGACCGTCCACCAACAGTTTCGTCGTATCGCTCACCGACAACACGCTCTTCGTGCTCGAATTCAACTCCGCCTGAAACGACGGCTCCAAAATCGGGTGCAACACGCCCCCCGCTACCAGACAACTAACAAAAAACCACATCGCCACTCCAGCCTATAAAGGTCCGATCCGTCCGATCCGTCTGATCCGTCCGATCTCCCTACAGCCTAATCCGCCTTTTCTCCTCATCCGGCTGTTTCCGGTACAAAATCGCAACGTGCCCGATCAACCCCACCAGATTGCTGTCCGTCGCCGCCGCAATACGCGCCGACCACGCCTTCCGCTGTCCCTTCCCATCAATAAACTTCACCTTGATCAACTCATGGTCTGCCAACGCCACACGAACCGAATCCAAAAACTCCGCCGTCAACCCATTCTTCCCCACATAACACACCGGCTCCAACCCATGCGCCATCGCACGCAACTGCTTCCGCTCCGACCCCTTCAGCTCTTTCATCGCACGCACCTCCCATCTCCAACCCGCACATTAAACCAACCCCAACACCGATTCAATCCCCTCGACTCTCTCCACCACGATCGGTCCGATCCGTCCGATCCGTCCGATAAATTGTCTTTATCTCCCGCCGCCCTTGCCGCCACCCCATCCCCACTGCCATAATCCGCCCATGCGCAACGCCACCCGCAAACCGGCCCTCGCCATAGGCCTCCTCCACGTCGCCGCCGCACTCGCCTACCATGCCCTCGGCGCCGCACCCACCCTGCCCCCAGAGACCGGCCAGTGGCACCTCCTGCCCGCCGACCTGCTCCGCAACGACCTCGCCACATCCCTCTACGACCTCCACGCCCAGCCGCCACTCTACAACGCCTGGGCCGGCCTGTTCGCAAAACTGTTCTACCCCCGCCACGTCGACGCCATGTTCTACGCTCAAATCCTCCTCGGCGGCCTGATCGCCGTCATGACCTACGCACTCATCCGCGATTGGACCCGCCGGCCCCGGTTCGCATTCGCCGCAGGCATCTGCCTCGCCCTCAACCCCGCCCTCTTCCTCTACGAACACCTCGGCTATGAAACCCTCACCGCGCTCGGCCTCACCCTCACCGTGTTCCTGTTCAGCCGCCACGACAAAACCCGCCGCGCCTCGATGCTCGCCGCCGCCATCGCCGCGCTCGCACTCACCACCCTCGTCCGCAGTTCATACCACCCCGTCCTGCTCATCCCCATCGGCGCGCTCGCCTGCATCGCATCGGGTAAAGATTGGAGACGCACCCTGGCCGTCACGATACTTATCGCGCTCGTCCCACTGGCGTGGTGCGCAAAAAACCAGGCCCGGTTCGGCTTTTTCGGCTCGTCGAGTTGGGCCGGACAGAACCTCTGGAAGATCGCATCGCTCAACCACGAGCCAGACGATCTCGAAACCCTCGCCCGAGACGACGCGCATGGGCATGCGCCCGTCATCGAACCTCGAGTCCTCCGCGCCCGCGTGTTCCGCCTACCCCACGACTACGCCCCGCTCGGATTCACTCAAAAAACCGGCCGCACCGCGCTCGACCGCGATAACCGAAACAACATCAACATCATCGCCGTATCAAAAATGTTCGGCCGCAACGCAATAAGGCTGATCCGCCATGACCCCGTTCGGTACGCACTCAACACCATCAAAGCCTACCGGCTGTTCTGCCAACCCTCGACCCGCGCCATCCCACACAACAACAACCCCGTGTTTCGCGCCCACGACCGGCTCTACTCGGATCTGCTCCAGGGCGCCGTCATCAGCCGCGTTATCAACCACTTCACCGGCCGCGACCCCCTGTTCTCATTCTGGCTGATAGCGTTCCCCGTCATTTTCATCCTGTACGCACGCGCCGCATGCCAACAAAAACTCCCCATCGCCGTCCACGCCGCCGCCCTGCTCATCCTCTACACCCTCGCCATATCCACCCTCGCCGAATACGGAGAAAACGACCGGTTCAAATTCCCAATCGAACCCATCCTCTGGCCGTTTATCATCTTCATATTTCAAGATCCGTCCGATCCGTCGGATCCGTCCGATCCTCTCCACCGCCTCGCCGCCGTTCCGCGCCCGCTGCCATAATCGGCCATGTTTCTTATCAAAAAAACTCGACCCGCAGCGGCAGATACACCGGCAGTTCTTCCATCGGGTAAAGAATGTGCCGGTTGATGGCCATGATGGCGCACCGGTCCGCGTCGATGATGTGGTCGTTGCCCTTCGTATACACGATCCGGCCGCTCGGCGCCTGGCTGTACGTGTGGCCCGCGTACTGGTTGAACCGCTCCGGGATCGGCGGAAACCGTACCTCGCCCGCGTTAATCAGCCGGATCAACATCTCCGTCAGCAGCTCTTTGACAAACCGCCGGATCCGCGGTACGTCCCACCCGCCGTCCCATTCGACCGAACCGCCAAACGGCACCGGCACGACTTTGTGCGCCCAGGTCTCGCTGATCGACATCAGGTTGTGGGCGACGGCGATCCCGCTGTGCCCGTTGTCGATGCCTATCGCGTCAAAATCGAACACATTATCGAGCGTTTCGATCACTTTTTGCTGCGCGGCGTAATCCACGCTGCGCATGTGGATTCTGCCCAGGCTGATCAGCGGTGGGGGCTGCGGTGGGGTCGCGCTCCCGCGCGAC
>DATKVG010000027.1:0-30712 GCA_035530195.1 Bathyarchaeia archaeon
GGCTAAGCAAGACCGTTGGGACGCCCCCCGGCTTTTGTGGGGGGTGTCCCTCAGTTCAAGCCAGTCTGTATGGCTCCCCCGGCTCGCGCCGAAGGCGCACGTTGTAGAAAGTGCCCCCTTTGAATCTCCAGCATCCTTCGCTTCTGACTTGCAGCCTATATCAGTCCGTGCCCGTCCGTGAAGCTACAAGAAAACCTCAGCCAGAACCGCACACTTTCCGCATTGATCTCGCCTTGCGCGGGCCTTTTGTCAACCCATTCCCCCTTGTCTCAATAAAACACCCTTCATTTTACCTTCCATATAACGCACACAGACGTATTGCAAAACAGCCCCTAGTTCAGTCAAGATAGTTGGCTGGATGGGAGGCAAAACGCATGACGTTCACACACGGCCGTTTCGCTTGTTGCGCCGGCCTGCTTGTGGCCGTAACAGGCCTGCTTTCGGGCTGCCAGCAAGAAGCCCAGACGCTTCATTATCTCGTCAACGTCATGGACCAGTACCACGACAAGTACGACGTCTACACCGACGCGGATGCAGCCGGAAACCATTTCGTCGCACGCGGAAGGATGCCCGCTTCCGCCACCGACGACACCCTCCCGCCGATGACCGAGGATTGCACAACCTCGCCGCACTGCGGCGTGACCTGCATCGAGGCCACCCTGCCCGCTCGAGAGGACAACTGGGGCGGCTGGTACTTCCTCAACGGCGTCTTGACCGGCGACCAAACCGCGCCCGAGCCCGAATGGGGAACATGCGAAGGAAAAGGCGTGGACCTGACCGGCGCATCCCGGCTGACGTTTTGGGCGCGGGGCGCGCGGGGCGGCGAGCGGGTCGAGTTTGTATTCGGCGGCGTCGGCCCAACCCAACCGTGCCCCGATTCATGCGCCACACTCAGCACCGGCTACGTCACACTCTCGCAGCAATGGACCCCGTTCTCGATTGACCTTCGGGGCAAGAACCTGCAGCGCATTCGGGGCGGGTTTGGCTGGGTATCGAGCACCAACAACAACGACGGCCAGGATGTCCGGTTTTATCTGGATGATATTCAAATCGATAAAGCGCGGCTGGCGGAACCCCGGTTTCTCGTGAGTTATGAAGCCATCCAGGCGGGAGAACCCGACCGGATAACCATGAACGCCGCGTTTGTGTACGACAACGCGATGGCCGCGCTTTACTTTCTGGGCTGCGGAGATGTGTCCCGCGCGCGGCTGCTGGCAGACGCCCTCGTGTTCGCCCAGGAAAACGACCGGTCCTATTCCGACGGCCGCCTGCGCAACGCATACCAGGGCGGCGACCTCGTCTTGTTCCCGGGCTGGACGCCAAACGGGAAAGAAAACACGGTTCGCATGCCGGGGCGGTACGACTCCTCCCTCACCCACTGGTTCGAAGACGAGTTTCAAGTCAGTACGCACACGGGCAATGTGGCGTGGGCCATGCTGGCGCTGATTTCCTGTTACCGATACACCGGCGAAACCGGGTATCTGGACGCCGCCATCGAGATGGGCGAGTGGATCGAGGCCAACTGCCGCGATGAGGCTTGGCCCGCTGGCTACACCGCCGGATTCGAGGGTTGGGAACCCAATGAATCGGCGCCCGACGAACCCCTCAAGCTGGCCTACAAATCAACCGAACACAACCTCGACCTCTACGCGGCGTTCCGCAGGCTTTACCTTATTACGGGAGATGACGACTGGAATGAACGAGCGCTGCTCGCCAAGTCGTTCGTGGAAGTCATGTGGGATCAAGACGAAGGCAAATTCTGGACCGGTACGAAAGAAGAAAACAGCCAGATTGTTATCAACAAGGACCTCATCCCGGTGGACATCCAGGCCTGGGCTGTTCTGGCCATGCCCGAGGATGCCGGCAAATACATTCGGGCGCTGGAATATACCGAGGCCAATCATAAAGTCGGCGACGGATATGATTTCGATACGGACAAGGACGGCATCTGGTTCGAGGGCACAGCCCAAATGGCTGCCGCATACCGGGCTGTTGGCGACAACGCCAAATCAGACGCCATCATTGGCTTCGTGTTGAGTCAGCAGCGTAGCGACGGCGGCATTTATGCGGCAGACCGCGATGGTCTCACCACAGGGCTGCAGCTCCCGAACCGCAACCTGGACCCCGACGTGGACCATCCCTGGCTCTACTACCACCGCGTCCACGTCGGCGCCACCGCATGGTTTGAACTCGCCGCACGCGGCCTCAATCCATTCTGGCTGGGCGAATAGCTCACACTTGCCGTGCTTGACCTGGCCCCGCTCCCCATCCTACCATGGCCCTTCCTTGAGGCAGGGAAACAACCGCGTGATTTTCAAACGGACTACACCCAAAGGACAATCTGTACGCGCCGCCCTGTGGCAAAAAAGGCTCGATCGGGAAGCGCACGACCCCCGAATGGGTGGGCGCGGCGAGTCGCTTCAGGTAAAGGCGTTGCGGGCGGGCTTCCGCGTGCTCGGCGTCTATGACCGAGGCGTGCGGAACGCACTGTCGCCGGTGCTGAACCGGATCGAGTTTGCATCGCCGGTGCTGCCGCGTGCGTTCGACGGGTTCCGCATCCTGCACCTGTCGGACTTCCATTTCCCCGGCCCGCGGGGACTTGCCGAAGCGGTTTGCTCGTTGATTGCCGCTCCTGATTGCATCCACTGCGACCTTTGCGTCCTTACGGGCGACTATGCGTTCAACCGGCGCGCCGACGCGCATGTTGTCGCGGGCATGGTTTCAGACGTGCTGGCGCAACTGTCTCCGCGGTGCGGCTTCGTGGGGATTCCCGGCAATAACGACACCAGCACCCTGCTCGAAATGCTCCGCGGGAACGGGTTGCCAATGCTCATCAACGAGCATATCGAGGTCGAGCGCGGCGGCGAGAAGATCTACATCGCCGGCGTCGACGACCCGCACGAGTTCAGATGCGCGTCGGTGCTCGACGCCGTTTGCGGCATACCCGAAGGCGCGTTCACGGTGCTGTTGGCGCACTCGCCCGAGGTCGCGGCGGCGGGGGCCCGGGCCGGCGCCGACCTCTACCTCTGCGGCCACACACACGGCGGCCAAATCTGCCTGCCCGGAAGCCGGCCGTTGTTCATCAACACACATTGCCCGCACGCCCGTGCCGCGGGCCTGTGGCGCATCGGCCCAATGCAGGCCTACACCACCCGCGGCCTCGGCGGATCAACCATTGAAGTCCGGTACCACTGCCCGCCAGACGCCGCCGTCATAACCTTAAGATGCAGCGAGGACCCATAACGCGTGGAAGCGGCGTCACGCGGCAATGGCGATAATCGACTTGCGCTGAGATCGCGGTGGGGTCGAGTTCCCGCTCGACCGGGGCTCCAACACCCAACTTGAGCATGCAAAGCTTCGCCTCGACCGCCACCCGGTCGCGCGGGAGCGCGACCCCACCGCAACGTGCCCGTGCAGGCGAGACGCCCGCACCACAAAACCGCCGTTGTGGAGTTTTTGTTTGGACACTTTTGCGTATCACGACCCGAAATAGGTCTTGAGGGCGTTGACGTAGGCTTCGGCGAAGGTTTGGCGCCATCGGGGGTTGGCGAGGCGTTCGCAGTCGGTGGTGTTGGTCATATTGGCCATCTCGATGAGGATCTTGGTGGGGATCTGGGTGTTGCGCAGGACCGCCGGCAAGTAAACCCTTCCGCCGTTCTGCCGGATCTGGCTGCGGATCCAGTCGCCTTCGAGGTGGCGGCGGATACGCTTTTGGCCGAGCGCCTGCATGAGGTCCTCGGCGAAATTGCGGGAGAGAGCCTCATCGCGCCGGCGTTCGGCGGCGGTGCTCGATGATGCCCGCTGCTGGACGCATTCCGCGTACCGGGCGTAGACGGCGCCTTCGGGCAGTTCGTTTTCGCGCCGGTACCGTGCGCCGGGGATGTAGACCATGGCGCCGCGCAGTGTCGCGTTGTACAGTGCGTCGGTATGGAAGCTGGTGAAGACGATTTTCCGCGGGTCTGCGCCGCTCTCGAGTTCGTCGCGCAAATAGGCGTTGGCGAGGTACCACCTGAGGTTTGCGCTGATTTTGGAATCCTTGTTTTCGTAGGGCGGCGTGGTGAGCACTTTTTCGTCGGTATCGTGGGAAAACCTCGAGCGGTCGGTGGGCTGGTACTTCTGGCTGGTGTCGAGAACCGTCATGTAGACCTTAGCTTGCGTCTGGGTCTCGAGGATGCGTTTGACGCGGCAGGCAACATCGTAGTTGACCTCATCTTCATACAGGCCGAACTTGTGGTTTGCGCCGCCCTGGTCGCGGCCGCCGTGACCCGGATCGATCACGACCACGACGCCTTCGAGGTCTTTGGTCCAGACCTGCTCGCCCCGCAGCCGCCGCGCTTCTTTGATGCTTTTCTCGTACTCCTCGCGCTGCTCGCTTCCCTGGGGGCGGAACCGGTCCGAGAGCATCTCGAGCGGAATCAGGATGCGCCGGCCGGCGGGCATGTTGCGCACGTCGGTGATGCCGCTGCGCTCCTGCACGATTCTGCATGCTTCCTGGATGAGGTCGTTGTCGCGGAAGTCGGTGAACCGGACCACCACGGCCGTATAGAGGGCCTCGCCCGGCTTGAGCCGGTAGATGGCATACGAACCGCGGGCGTCCTTGCCATAGCCCAGTTCGCGCGTGACCGCCTCGAGGTCGACCGGCTCGAGCCCGTTCTCCTCGGGCGGCGCCGCCTGAGGGACAGCAGCTACGGCCGGTGACGCGGGCGCGGGCAAAACCGGCGCGCTTTGCACGGCGGGCGGAGCTGGCAACGGTGCGCGGGCCGTAAGGCGTTTCATCACGTCTTTGAGCAGGTCGCGCGGGATGAGGATTCGCTGGCCCTGTTCGAGCGCGGGGCCCTCGATGTGTTTCTGGCTTGCCAGTATCTTTTTGTAGTTGAGGCCATTGCCCGTCGTCCACTCACACAGCGACCACAGGGTTTCCTGCCCCTGCCTACCCGAATAGATGACGGTGTGCCACCAGCCCTGGTCGTCCACGCAATCTTCCCGAAAAACCAGCAGGAGTATCTGCCGCTGGACTTCCGGTTTGAGCAGGTCGAACGGCACCGCCACCGCCTGCCGGTTCTTAAACGAGGTCCACTGCCGCGGGTTGGCCAGATACCGCTCAAAATAATAGGCCGCCGCATCGTCCCGGGGCGGCCGGCACTCGAGAAACAGCACCCGACCGTCCTGCAGCGCCGCGGTCGATCCCTTGTCGACCGGCACGCGCACCACGTCCGCGCCCGCGATGCGCGCCCCGGCTAAAAGGAGGGCCGCAATAAAAACTGCCCGAAGGCGTGATTTACGCAAGTCGTTCCCCAACAGCGACTCCCTTCCGCAATAAGCCGAGGTCGCAACTGGCCACACTGTACCCAACGCATTGTATAGGATGAGGCGACCCAAACACAATATATAGTTACTTGCGGGTGTTGCAGGTCGATTTGGGTGGTTATTGGCCTGCATCTTGGGGTGTTCGGACTTATTCGGCGGGGGCTTCGTGGTCCTTTACAACATTATTCGGGATTCTGCGGCCGCTGAACGGTATAAACGTCAAGGGGACGCTGGCCCTGGAGGACACTTGGCGTGCGACGCGCCGGATCTCAGAGAGGAGTTTCGCGCGCACTACGGCCTCGCCGAGTTCGCCGGGCTCAGTGATGGCCATGATACGGTAGTAGGCGAGGACGCCCAGGAGGAACCCGATTCCGAATATGAAATCGAGGCCGCGCAAATCCAATGCGGACAGCGTCAGCACGGGGGTCACGTCGAGGTTCTCGAACCAGGTTACGCTGAGGACCAGTTCGCGCGCCTCGAAATAGTCGGCGCAGATGCCTGCCAGGATGGGCGCAATCGCGGCAGCCACACCCATCACGAGGGCATTCACGGCGACAAACGGCGTGGCTTTACCGTACGGTGCGGCGCGGAGCGCCAGGTTGGTGACGCAGAGTGTGACGCCGGATGTGGCCATCCCATGAAGCACATAGATGGCGATCAGAATGGGCGCCATCAAGAACTTGGCGTCGGGCATGTCGGTAAACGGCCAAAGCAGGAACGTAAAAAAGAACATGGGTGCGGCAACGGCGATGACGGACTTGTTGCTGTGGGAATCGGACAGGCGCGCCCACAGGCCGAAGAACAGGACGTTTACCGTCTGGCTGAGCACGGTCAGGCCGACGACGTAGGTCATGCTCAACTTGAGCCTCGAGATCAGGTAGACGGTGAAGAATGGCGACACGAAGTTTACGGTGAAGTTCCACACGGCGATGAACAGGAGCAATTTGCGGTAGGTGAGGCTCTTGAACGGTTGGGCCAGCAGTTTGAGAAGGCCCTGGTATTTGATGGCCGGCATCCGCGGCTCGCCGACCCGGCCCAGGTAGTAGAGGCCGCTCAACCCGGCCACGATGGCGCCCGCGAACAGGAACGTGTAACCGGACGTTCCCGGGTGGTAGCGGCTGTACAAATCAATTCCGGCGCCGGCGGCCAGGCTCAACGAGGCGCTGACCGCGGTCGACCACGCCATCCGGCGTGCAAAGAACGTGGCCATCCGGTCTTCGGGGATGACGTCGCGCATCCAGGAGTTGAATGCGCATCCGGCCATGGCCGACAGGCTGAAATGGAACAGGAGCGCAACCAGCAGGATGGTCAACCGGTATTCCGGCGGAACCAGCCACGGAAGCACCGCTACCACGACATACATCAGCCTGCTCGCGCCGGCCGTGAGCATGGTGATGGCCTTTCGGTGGCGGGTCCGTTCAACGAGATAGACGGTGGGGATCTGCAGCAACTGCGCAATGGGATGAATCGCCGCGACCAGCCCGATAACCTTGTTGGAAGCCCCCAGAAGCAGGGCAAAACTCACCAGGAACGCGCCCGTCGTAAGGATGCTCATGGCGTTGGAGCACACCCCGTCTACCAGCAGCAGCCAAAGGGCCGAATCCGTTTCCGCCTCGGTCAGGGAATCTTTTGGGCGCAGCGATCTGAACATTCCGAAACTACTATCCGTTGATATTTTGCCTTCCCGGCTCTCCTGGGTGCGGAGCATATCACGGGCTGCCTTGCCGGCGCCAGCAAATGTCACTACATTTACAAGGCTGGGCCAAACCCGCCCCGGCCGCTTTTGAATCCCGGCAATAATTGCTAATTCCGGCTTGTTCCATTACAATTATGGGGTTAGGTTGTAGGCTGCGCGCCGCTCACCGGCGTTTATCGGACGTGTTCATGTTGCTTGGCGGCGGACGCCTGACATACAATTGCTGTACGAGGCGCAGACGCGCCCAAGGAGACGTAACTATGTGGGGCATTGGAACTACGGAACTTGTGGTTCTCTTGTTTATCGTGATGATCGTTTTCGGCGCGGGGAAACTGCCCCAAGTCGGGCGGTCGTTCGGGACGGCTATCAACGAGTTCAAGAATGCCGTCAAACCGAAAGAAGAAGAAGAAGAACCCCCGGCGAAGTCCGATAACCCCGAGTAGACCCCTGTTCGGCTCCCTACCGGATGTCGTACTGTTTTAGTTTCCGGTACAGGGTGCGGAGCCCTATCCCCAGCGTTTTCGCGCAAGCTTCCTTGTTGAACCCGCACGCCGTCATGGTCTCTTCAATGACGGCCTGCTCGATTTCGTCCATGGACGCGCCAATCGGCAGTCGGATCTCTTTTGCGGCGTACTTGGCGGACCTTCTGACATAATCCGGCACGTCGTTGACGTCGATCCTGCGCGTGCCCCGCGCCGCAAGCACCATGCCCTCGACGATGTTTTTCATTTCGCGCACGTTTTCCGGCCAGTCGTAGCGCATCAGCAGATCCATGGCGTGCCGCGTCAGGCTGACGGCAGCCAAGCCGTTGGCCTCGCTGGTTTCCCGCACCATGTGCTGCACCAGCAGCGGGATGTCCTCGCGCCGGTCGCGCAGTGCCGGGGCCTCGATCACGGCCGATTGTAGCAGCCGCCCGAGCTCGGGGTTGAACCCGTACCAGTCGATCGGGCGAGTTGTGGCCGCGACGACACGCACGTCGACCACCACGGGCCGGCCCCCGCCCAGCCGCGTGGTTTTGCGCCGGCGTACCAGGTCGGCGATCCGTTCCTGCTGCCGCGCCGTCAGTTCGCCCACCTCGTCCAGGTACAGCGTGCCATGATCGGCGAGTTCGATCCGCCCCGGCTGGCCGCCGGGGGAACCAACCGCGCCGGATGCGTAACCGAACAGCGCCGCGTCCACCGCTTCCTCGGGCGCTCCGCCGCATTGGACTTTGACGAGCGGCTCGTCGCGGCGTGGGCTGTTGTTGTGGATGGCGTGTGCGATCAGGTCTTTGCCGGTGCCGGGCTCGCCCTGGATAAGCACTGGCGTCGACAGCGGCGCCGCCTGCCGGACCGCGTTGTATACGCGCACCATCTGCCGTGAATTCCCCACAAGGCTGCCCAGGCCGTAATACTCGTCGAGGCGCCTGCGCAACTCGTGCTGGCGGTAAACGAGCCGCTGGTGGTCCAGCCCGCGCTGGATGACGGCCTCGAGCTTGCCGAAGTTCACCGGCTTGATCTGGAAATCGTACGCGCCGCGCCGCATCGCCTCGGTGGCCAGTTCGATCTCGGGTTTTTCGATGACGAAGATCACGCAGATTTCGGGGTTTCTGTCCTTGGCCAGTTTCATCAGGCGCATGCCTTCGACCCGCGGCCCGTTCAGTTCCGTCACCAGAACGTCAAACAGGTGGCTGTCCAGCAGGTTGTACGCTTTCTCGCCATCCTCGACCCACTCGACCGAATACCGGCGGTCGGCGAGATACGCCAGGATGGCCCTGCCGACTGCCGGGTCGCTTTCCGCCAGCAACACGCTGGCGGCAAAATCGCTTGCCATGGCCAAATCTCCGGACCTCCCCCGAGTTTACCACGGGTGGCATCACAGGCCGAAAAAGGCCGGGGGGTTCTTGTGAGGCGGACTCTCCGTACTACTAACCTTTGATTTCTTGTTGCGCCGCGCAAAATCTTGCCGCATCTGGGACGCCCCCCGGCCACGCCAAAGGCGTGGTGGGGGGTGTCCCATTTTTGACCAAAACCGGCGCCCGTCTTTGGTTGCGGCTTCGCCGCGCTGTGCTCTCCGTGAACTGCGTGGTCGGACATTTGTTCACATAAACCACGGAGGTCACGGAGGACATGGAAAAAACCAAGGCGGCCCGCGGTCTTGGAGGGCCGCCTGTACGTCCGAAATAATTTCGGACCTACTTTTCGAGCGCGTTGCACCGGTATGGTAGACTGGCGACTCACACAATGGAAAACGCGCGGAATGGAATTGAACGGGCTCGACATCGGGGTGTTTCTGGGGTTTGTGCTGGCGGTCGTCGGCTTCAGCATGTACAAAAGCCGGCGCGAACGCACCAGCGAGGACTACTTCCTGGCCAGCCGGGGGTTGACATGGCCGCTCATTGGATTTTCGATTGTAGCGGCCAACCTGAGTACCGAGCAGTTTGTGGGCATGGCCGGGCAGGCCGCGGGCAACGTGGGAATCGCCGTCAGCAACTGGCAGTTGACCGGCGCGGTCGGCATCGTAGTGGTGGCGTTCACGTTTCTGCCGCGGTTTTTGCGCGGCGGCATCTACACCATGCCCGAATACCTCGAGTACCGTTACAACGCCTCGGCGCGCGCCATCATGGCCGTCTATACGGTGATCGTGTACGTCCTCGTGACGGTCACCACCGTTCTTTATTCGGGCGGGCTCACGCTCCAGACCATCTTCGGGATGGACCTCCGCACGGCCATCTGGCTTATCGGCGCGATCGCCGCGGTGTACACTACGTGGGGCGGGCTCAAAGCCGTGGTCTGGGCGGATTTGTTCCAGGGGGCGACGCTGCTGCTGGGCGGCCTGGCGACGATGGTACTGGGGTTTCGCGCGGTGGGCGGCATCGACAGTTTCTTCACGCACAACGCCGACCGGCTTCACATGATTCTGCCCGCGGACCACCCCGTTTTGCCGTGGACGGGCCTCGTCGCCGGAATCTGGATCCCGATTTTCTATTACTGCGGGCTCAACCAGTTTATCGTGCAGCGCACGCTGGCCGCCCGCGACTTGCGGCAAGGCCAGCGCGGCGTGATTTTCGCGGCGGCGTTGTGGCTGCTTGTGCCGTTTTTCATTGTCTTCCCGGGCATGATGGCGCTCCAGCTCTACCCCGGCCAAATGGACAGGCCCGACCAGGCGTATCCGCTGCTGATCCGCAACTTGATCCCCGCCGGCCTGCGCGGCTTCATGTTCGCGGCCATAGCAGGCGCCGTGATCAGTTCGCTGGCCTCGATGCTCAACAGCGCCGCCACCATCTTCACCATGGACATCTACAAACGGCACCTGCGCGCCGGCGCGTCGCAACCGGCGCTCGTGATGACCGGCAGAGCCGCCACGCTCGTCTTCGTGGTGACGGCATGCCTCGTTGCGCCGTTCCTGGGCCACCCGCGGTTCGGCGGCGTATTCAATTTCATCCAGGAATTTCAGGGCTACATCTCGCCGGGCATTCTCGCCGCGTTCGTGTTTGGCTTCCTCGTGCCGCGCGCGCCGGGGTCCGCGGGCGTGGCGGCCCTGCTTGCGAGCGCGCCCATCTACGGCCTGCTGCAATGGCAATGGGGCCGCGTCCCCTATCTGAACCGCATGGCGATCACGTTCCTGCTGCTCATCGCCATCATGGGGGTGATCACGCTAGTCGCGCCGCTGCGCCAACCCAAAAAACTGCCCGTTACCAGAGATCTTGGGCCAACATTTACATTGGGTTCAGTGATACCAGGCGCGGCCGTCATAGCCGGCGTTGTCGCTTTCTACATGGTCTTCTGGTAGCCGCTTCTACTCCTTGCGGTAGGAGAGAATGACGGCTTTGGGCCTGTCGGGGATTTGAATGGGGGTGCCTTGTTGCATGAGGTCTTGCCCGGACATGTTAAAGGGCTCGCCACCGTCTATGTTGGTAAGTTCGTAGGTCGCGGCTGCATCTAGATTGACAAGACATAGCCGCGCTTCGGTGTAGGGGCTTTGAGTTCTGCGGAAAACCTCGATGATGCCTTCGCCGAGGTCGGGGCGGTTGAACTGCCAGGCCATCCAAACGGATTCGTCGAGCGTGTACGGCGTGAGCGGCCAGAAATCGCCGAGGAAGTATAGCTGGATTTTTTTGCATTGTTCGGTAAGCCGTCTCAACTCGGCGAAATCGATCTTATCGAGCCCGGCCGCGTCGGGGCCAAAACTGTTTTCGGCCGTCATGCAACTGCGGATCCAGTATTCGTCTTTGGGATAGATGAATCCCGTCCCGTGGTAGGGGACCCACATCGAGAGGCCGTAGGTCTGGCACTGCTGGCCGCCGGGCGCCCAATACCAGTCGCTGCGCAGCAGCGGCACGGCACGGCGGAGCGTCTCGAGGTCGTTGCGACGGCCGCCGGACGCGCACGAGTCGATCAGCATATTGGGGTGGCGCCGGCGCAACTCGTCCCAGTATGCGAAATAGCCTTCGACGTGGCGGATCTCGGTGATTCCCTGGCGATCCTCAGAGTCGGCGGCGCGCCAGAACGGCAGCGGGTCAATGTTGAAATCCTGACGGTAATCGTCGATGCCCTGCGCGGTTAGCACGGCGTCGATGTGATCGGTGAGCCACGCCCGGCACGCGGGATCGCCCAGCTTAAGCAGGCCGCCGCCGGCCCCGCCGTACACCCATTCGGGATGGTTGGCCGTGAGCCAGGTGTCGGGGTGGACGCGCTCGGGTTCAAACCACACCATGACCTTTTTGCCGTTCGCGTGCATCAAATCGCTCAACTCGCGCAGGCCCTTGGGAAACCTGACCGGGTCGACTTCCCACGTCCCGACCTTGGGCCAGCCCACGCCGTCGCACGGGTACCAGCCCGCGTCCTGCCACCAGCAGTCAAACGGGATCCGCTCGTCAAGGTGGCGCTCGAGGAAGGTCCGTTCCTGCTTTGATTCCGTCATCAGGTTGGGATAGAAGTTGCCCGTGCACAGAGACAACTGCGGCGCCAGCGGGTTGCCGCCCGGCCGCGGCACGTTGTGCGCGAACATCCATCGGCGCCATACGTTTTGCGACCGTGCCCAGCCGCCCCGCCAAAATTGCAGGACCACCATCGGCGACCGCACTTCCTCGCCGGAGTGAAGCATGAAATGCGTCAACTCCTGCCCGGCACGCACCCGCAGCCCGTCCGGCCCCTCGTGCTTAAACGACGCCGCCCACTGGCCCGCCCAACTCACAACCACGATCACGCCGCGGTCGCCCCACTCGAGGTTGAAGTAGGGGAAGGCCTCCTGCGTCGGCCGGCCACCCGTGTTTGCGATCCGTTTGTCCGCGCCGGGCGCGAGCGTTTCGACACGCGGCTCGTAACTGTTCTGCGTGCAGTTGTCGCCCGCATTCGAGTGGAGGACGAACTCGGCGTCGCTGCCGCGCGCAAGGACAATGTCAAGCGGCTGGATGTTCTCAATAATCGGCGTATCCGACGCGCCCCCGTTCTTGAAATACAACGTCCACTCGACGGTTGGGAAATCCGCGTATCGGACGGCCTCACAGCGGATCTCGAGGCCCGATGCGGGGTCGGCGAATTGGAGGGTGAGCCCGGTCCGTTGGGAATCGATCGGACGGCTGCTGGACGTGGTTTTCCACGTGGACAGGAAATCAGACGACGGCCGGCCGTCATAGATGAACGAAAAGAAAGATTGCGCCCGCTCCGCACTCAATGCCCCCGCGCACCATTGCCCGGCGTCTTCCATTTCCGCCGGCATGACGTCGACCGCAGCCATGGCCGCCAAAAACGTCAGGATTGTAAGCATAGCCTTTACTCCCGTCTAACCACTTGTGCCGCGACAGGATAACGGGATAAACCGGATGATTCAAAAGACACGGAAATGAGACGTTGATCCGAATCCGGGCAATCTCCGGCCGGAGCAAATTCCCGGAATATTCCCAGCCGCTGATGCGTTAACTAGAAGCCTTGCTGTCGACGGGACTGGATAAAATGCTCGATTTGGTCTCTGTCGGTTGTTCTTGGCGCCACAAATGCCAATCAAGGAGGACGTACCATGAAGGCAATCCTGTCTGGTGTCGTTGTTCTTACCGCCTTATTCAGCCTGACTGCGGCAGGCGTCGATAAGGTTCAGGATGGTTCCCCGCCACTCGGTCTGCCGCCGGTTCCCTATCCGGCGGCGAACCCCCAGACGCCGGAGAAGGTCGCTCTTGGGGAGAAACTTTTTAACGATAAGAGATTCAGTTCGACGGGCGAGGTGAATTGCGCCCAATGCCACAAAGTGGAGGCGGCGTTTACCGACAGCCCGCTCAAAACGTCCGAGGGCATCAACAAGCTCACCGGAACCCGGAACGCGCCGACGGTGATCAATTCGGCCTATTTCAAGACGGCCTTCTGGGATGGGCGATCCCCGTCGCTTGAAGATCAGGCGCTGCACCCGTTTGTGAATCCCGTCGAGATGGGGCTTAAAGACCATCAGCCCATCCTGGATATCGTCCGGTCCGACCCCGACTATGTGAAGGCGTTTCAGGCCGTGTTTGGCAAGCAGGGCGAGGCGGTCACGATGACCGAGGTGACACAGGCCATTGCGGCGTTCGAGCGCACGATTGTGTCCGGCAATTCGCCGTTCGACCGGTGGTACTTTGGCAAGGAGGAGGACGCGCTTAACGCGCAGCAGAAACGTGGCTTCGATCTGTTTATCAATCAAGGCCGGTGCGTTTCGTGCCACCTCATCGAGCAGACGCAGGCCCTCTTCACGGACAACCGGTTCCACAACATCGGCGTGGGCATCAACAACATCCAGAGCGAGGTGCCCGCGCTGGCCGCGGAATTCGTGAAGGCGCAAGCGACGCTGGCCGAGGTCGACGTGAAAGTGCTGAGCGATAAGCGCACGTCGGAACTGGGCCGCCTGGCCGTTACGAAATCCATGGAGGACATTGGCTCGTTCAAGACGTCTACGCTGCGCAACATCGCCGTTACGGCGCCCTACATGCATGACGGCAGCGTGAAGACGCTTCGGGACGCGGTGGTTCATTACAATAACGGCGGCGTTACGAAGAAGGGGGATCCCGTGAACGATTTTCTAAGCAGCGGAATCCGGCCTTTGAATTTGGACGACGCGCAAGTCGACGACCTGGTGGCTTTCCTCGAGTCGCTCACCAGCCCCGAATTCGCTCCGTTGGCCAAGGCCGCAGCCGATAGCACTAAGGAGAAACAGCCATGACTCCAGGAAATGTAACCCGCCGCGATTTCATCAAAGGAGCCGGTGCGCTTGCAGCCGCAAGCCTGCTTCCCGTGACCAGCGTCAAATTGGCGTTCGCCAATCCGGCCGAAAACTTCACGTTCGCCTATATCTCGGATTCCCACATCCAGCAGATCGAAGGCGCGAAATTTGTCCGCAACTGGGATCGCGGGCTCATTCGGGCCGTGGCCGAGGCCAATCTGCTCGAGCCCAAGCCGGACTTCGTCATGTTCGGCGGCGATCTCGGGCAACTGGGCAAGAAAGCCGAGCTCGACCATGGCGCAGAGATGCTCTCCAAGCTGAACTACAAGCTGCACTGTGTGATGGGTGAACACGACTACTACCTCGACCTGGGCGAATACTGGTCCAAGTTGTTTGGGCCGCAGCACTACAGTTGGGACCACAAGGGGGTGCATTTTGTCGTGCTCAACAGCGTTCTCACGCACGACGAGTGGACCTACAACCGCTGGCCGACACCCGAACAGCGCATGAGCGAAATGGCCGGGCTCGACAATCCCAACGGCTCGCCATTCATGGTGGGCGAGAAACAGCGGGATTGGTTGAAGAAAGATCTCGAGGGCGTAAAGAAGGAAACGCCCATCGTCCTCTTCTCGCATTCGCCCATCCAGAAGATATACAAAGGCTGGAACTTCTGGACGGACGACGCGGAGGACGTTCAAGCGCTTCTACAACCCTTCGATACCGTCAACGTGATCTACGGGCACGTCCACCAAATCCAGTACAACCAGATTGGGAATATCGCGTTCAATGCGGTCATGGCCACCGCCTGGCCGTGGCCGTATCCCCAGAGCTATGCCCAGGCCGAAAGCCAACTGCCCAAACTCACCGTGCCCATGAGCCGCGGCAATCCGTTCTTCGAGCGCGATGCAACGGGATGGCAGTTTATTGGCGTCGATACGGGCCGGGTGGCCCTGCACTACCGATTGACGGACGACACGGACCGAACGGTCGCGTTCAACCGGACCACGGGCCGGCCCGAGGACACCGACTATCAAGATACGGCGAAACGGATTCCCCCGCAAAATCACTACTGAGGAGAACGAGGCATGTCCAAGAAAATTACAGGCATTGCGTTGATGATGCTGGCGGTTTCAGTGGCAATCGCGGGTTACGTCTCCGTGACTTGGGCCGACAAGTTCACCAAGGAAGACCAGGAACGCTGGCAAGCAGAGTTCATGACCGTTGTGCAAGCGGGGCGCGAACTCTGGACCAGCCCGACGCTGGGAACCAACGGCGTCGCCTGTGCCCAGTGCCATCCCAATGCCGCCAACACCCACCCGGAAACCTATCCCAAGTTCCAACAACAACTCGGGAAGGTCATCGGGCTTCGCGACATGATTAACTGGTGCCTTCAACACCCGCTCGAAGGCAAAGCAATCGACGTCAACGACGCCAAAATGGTAGCGTTGGAAGCCTACGTAACCTATGAGCGAAGAGGTGTGGCGCTCGACCCAGGGAAACACTAGATTCGCGTACCGCTGAATCGAACCACAAAACATTTTCCGAAAAGAACTTGGAATCCCACTCGAATCAAAAGAGTGGGCACAGGCAAGTCGAGGCCCGCTTGGCATGCGCGCTTTCGGGCGAGCGTAGCAAGCAGAAGTGCGAGAACGCAATAAAAGCCGTGGCCGTTTAGTTTTTGCTCGGTCCAGTGATAGGCGGGTTGCCAGCGAAGGAGCGTAATACACAGGTGCCGCCGGCAAAAGCTGTGCCGGCCAACAACTTACACGATCAGGGGTGCAGCCCAAACGGCATAAAACGTAAACTCAGGCTAGGCTTTTGGACCAAGCCCGGCGATGCACTGGTCTTCCCTGACCACTTTTCTTGGGCCGCCGTCGAGGCTTGTTGACCAGTCCTGCGGGTCGGCGATGGCTTCGAACTTGTCCAGGATACCGAGTGTGCGGGCGCGGTCGTAGATAAGCTGCCAGGCGCAGTCGGTCTCCTCGCTGACCTCGCACTTGCCGTCGCGCGAGCCGGCGCACGGGCCGTTGAGCAGCCGCTTGGCACAGCGTGTGAGCGGGCAGATGCCGGCGAACTGGCCAAGTCGGCAGGAGCCGCAACCGGCGCATTTCTCCGTCCAGACGCCCTGCGATTCGAGGATGCCGATGAACTGGGTGTTGAGGCCGGGGTAAACGGCCGTATTGGGGAACCGTTCGGCGAGCGCCTGCACGCCGGCCCCGCAGCCCAGCGAGCAAATCGCGTCGTATTCGGCGATGCGCGGCGCGAGCGCGTCGATGAAGGCGTCTTCACACTGGCGCTCGATGGTGCACTCGTCGACGACGACCGCGCCGCGGCCAATGAGCTTGAGCGACATCCGCAGCGCCGAGGCGATAATGCCGACTTCGCGCTCGCCGCCGACCAGGCACACCGTTACGCAGGTGCCGCAGCCAACAAGCAGTACGCGGTTGTGGTCTTTGAGCATATCGCGGAGTTCGGGGATCTTCTTGCGGTCGGCTACTATCATGGTTGCCTCCTGTTGGGGTTGGCGTTTGGCGTCTGGCGTTTGGCGTTTGGGGAACCGGCTTTCTGGAGACCTTGGCGCAGACGAGCCAACAGACGCCCAACGAGTTGAGTCTGTTCCCAAGTTGGTACCAGTGCGTCACGCGACAGCAATTTCAGCCGGCCCGCTACAGTCAGCAGTGTTTCAAGTTCCGCAAGAGAACCACCCGCCATTGAAAGATGGTGAAGATAGTCGCCGCGGTGAATGCGGCCGTAACCTTCAGCAATATTTGCAGGTATTGAGACCGCGGCGCGCCTTATCTGCGATGCGAGTCCGAACTTCTCCTCGCTGGGCAGTGCATTTGCCAAACAATAGCACATTTCGACTAGATTCATGGCTTCCTGCCATGTCTCTAAGTCACGGTAAGATTTGGTCTTCATAGAAGACCTCGACTTGTTTCGTTGTCTGGTATCGGCGCTCCATGACAGTCGCCGCCGGCAGGTGTCAAGAAGGCGGTTTCGCCCAAACGCCAGACGCCAGACGCCAAACGCTTTAATGGGCTTGGGCCGAGTTTGGCGACACGCGAGCTCATTTCGTTGACGATCTCGGCGAACCTTGTGCCTTCCGCCGAGGAGAGGTTGAACATTTCGAGGCGTTCGGGCTCGAGGCCGATTTCGGCGAGCATCTGTTTCGCCCGCTCGACCCTGCGGCGGGCGCGGAGGTTGCCTTCCTGGAAGTGGCATCCGCCTTCGAGGCAGCCGGCAACGATGACGGCATCGACGCCGCGCTCGAACGCGGCGAGGATGTAGTTGACCTCGATTTTGCCCGTGCAGGGGAGACGGAGGACGCGGATCGTGCCGGGATACTGCAGGCGCATGGTGCCCGCGAGGTCGGCGGCGGCGTAGGCGCAGTAGTGGCAGCAGAACGCCAGGATCACGGGCTGCGCGGCGTCGTCGGTGTTCGTGTCAAGATTGCTCATCATGTTCCTTTATGCCATCGCGGGGGCGCGACTCCGACTTGATCGAAGAAACCGGGCTCGATGGTTTCAACCGGCCGCACGCCGTCCAGGACGGAGTCGATCGCGCGGAGGATCTGGGTGTCGAGGTAATTGCGCAGTTGGACGGCCTTGGCGGGGCATTCGGCGGTGCAACTCCCGCAACCCATGCAGACGGCGCCCTGGACCTCGGCCTTGTTGTCGTTGCCGACGATGGGCGCGTGATACGGGCAGATGTGGACGCACGTCATGCACGAGATGCATTTATCCGGGTCGACCCAGGCGATCTGGCCGCTGATGGGCATGCGTTTGCGCGAGAGAATCGACGCAGCGCGGCCTGCAACGGCGCTGGCCTGCGAGATGGTTTCGCCAATGCTCTTTGGCGCGTGCGCGGTGCCGCAGAGGAACAGGCCTTCGCTGGCGAAATCGACCGGGCGCAGCTTGACGTGGGCTTCGAGGAAGAAACCGTCGGCGTTGAGCGGCACCCGCAGGAGTTCGGAAAGTTCCTGGCGGTCGGCGCGCGGCGTCATGGGCGCGGCGAGAACGAGCAGGTCGGGCGCCAGTTCGATTTCCCTGCCGAGGGAAGGCTCGAGGAACCTGAGCCGGCCGCTGGCGTCGAACTGCGGCGGCAACTCGGCCTCGTACCGTACAAACAGGATGCCTTTTTCGCGCGCCTCTCTGTACGCGGCTTCGCGGAAACCGTAGGTGCGCATGTCGCGGTAGAGGACAAGAATTCGGGCGTTGGGATATCGGTCGTGCAACTCGAGCGCGTTCTTGACGGCCGTGGTGCAGCAAACCCGGCTGCAATAAGGCCGCTCGTCGTTACGCTGGTCGACACATTGGATCATGGCGATAGTGGCGTTGTCGGAGAGGTTAACCTTTCCTGCCGCCAATCGCTCGGAGAGTTCCAACTGCGTCAGGACGTTCTTGTTTTTCCCGTACTGATAGGACGTCGGTGGCAACTCATCGGCGCCCGTGGCGACGACAACGACCCCGTGCTTGATTTCGTGCGTGTGGCCTTTTGAAACGATTTTCGACGAGAACGCGCCGATGTGGCCTTCAATCTCGGAGGCTCTCGCATCGAGGTAGACCGTAATGAGCGGATTGGCAACGACTTTCTCGATCGTATTGTCGAGGAATTCCTGCACGTTCATGCCGTCGAGCGTGCGCTGGACGCGGCGCGCCGTGCCGCCGAGTTCGCCGGACTTCTCGACGAGGTGCACCGGGAAACCTTGCGCGCTGAGCGCGAGCGCGGCCGTCATCCCGGCGATCCCGCCCCCGACGATCAGTGCCGCGTTGTTGACGGGGACGGTTTCGTCCTTGATGGGCAGGAGTTGTGCGGTGCGCGCGACCATCATTCTGACGAGTTCGATGGCTTTTGTAGTGGCGCGTTCGGGATCGCCGGCGTGAACCCACGAGCACTGCTCGCGGATATTCGCCATTTCGAGCAGGTAAGGGTTGAGCCCGGCGTCGCGCAGTGTGTCGCGGAAAACAGGTTCGTGGGTGCGCGGCGTGCAAGACGCGACGAGCACGCGGTTGAGCCGGTGCTCGGCGATCCGTTGTTTGATGCTGGCCTGGCTGTCGTCGGCGCAGGTGTACATAGTATGCTCGGCGTGGACGACGTGGGGGAAGCTGAGCGCAGCTTGGACGACGCGCTCGACGTCGACAACCGACGCGATGTTGCTGCCGCAGTGGCAGACGAACACGCCGACGCGCGGCGGCTCATCGGTGACGTCGCGCTGAGGCGGATACTGTTTCGTGCGGATGCGCGAGCCGCGCGCGGGCGCGAGCAGGGCCATGGCGCACGAGGCGGCGGCGCTGGCCTGCATGACGGTGTCGGGTATGTCTTTTGGTTCCTGGAACGTACCGCCGACAAACACACCGGGCCGGGTGGTTTCGAGCGGGTTGAGTTCGGCCGTCTCAGCGAATCCCCACTTGTTGAGGCCGACGCCGATGTTCCGGGCCTGATCGCGGAGCAGCGAACTGGGTTCGAGCGCGACGGAGAGCACGACCATGTCGAACTCTTCCTCGACCAGTTTGCGGTCGGGTCCGAAATACGCGAGCTGGAGGTTTTTCGAGTCGGGCATCTCGAACGTGCGCGAAATGAACGACCGGACGTACCGGATGTTCTTTTCGTTTTTTGCGCGCTCGTAATACCGGTCGAAATCCTTGCCGAACGCACGGATGTCGAGAAAGAAAATGGTGACATCGAGGTCGGGCTCGTGTTCTTTTGCCAGAATAGCTTCCTTGGTGGCGGCCATGCAGCACACGGACGAGCAGTAATCGTTGCCGCAGCCGGTGTCGCGCGAGCCGACGCATTGAATAAACGCGATGCGTTTGGGCGTCTTGCCGTCGGATGGACGGACGATGTGACCTTGCGTCGGGCCGGACGCGGACAGGATGCGCTCGAACTGGACGTTGGAGACGACGTTTTGGGCGTGGCCAAACCCGAACTCGCCGCGGCGCGCTCCGTCAAATGCTTCAAAACCCGGCGTGAGTACGACGGTGCCGACCTCGAGTTCGAGCGTGCGGGCGACCTGGTCGTGGCAAATTGCGCCGGCTTTGCATGCGTCGACGCACCGCATGCACTCGGCGCAGATGCCGCAGTTGAGACACCGCTGGGCCTCGCGCCTGGCTTCGTCTTCCGAGTAGGTGTGCTCGACTTCGTTGAAGTCCCTGACGCGCAGATCCGCGGGCAATTCTGCTTGCGGGACGCGGTCGGTAGCGCGCAGTTTTTTTCTGAGCTTCGCGAGGTCATCCTCGCACAGCGGGTTTTCCCGTTGCGTTGGCGGCTGTATGCCGGTGTCGAGCGGTTTGCCGCCGAGATAATTGTCGATGGCTTTTGCGGCGCGTTTGCCATGGGCGATGGCGTCGATGACGCTCGACGGCCCGACGACAACGTCGCCGCCCGCGAACACGCCTTCGCGCGAGGTGGCCATGGTGAGCGAGTCGGCGGCGATGGTGCCGGAATCGGTCGCGTTTACGTGGAACAGTTCGGCCAGCTTCAGGTCGGCCGACTGGCTGACGGCCGGAATGAGCGTGTCGGTGTCGATGGTGAATTTCGAGCCAGGGATGGGCACGGGCCTGCGGCGCCCGCTCTTGTCGGGCTCGCCGAGTTGCATGCGGACGCACTCGATGGAAGTCAGTGTCCCGTCATGCGCGATCGCCTTGACAGGCGCGGCCAGGTATTGAATATCGATGCCCTCATGCAGTGCCGCATCGATTTCGTCCGGGCTCGCGGGCATCTCGTTGCGCGTGCGCCGGTAGAGGATCGTGACGCGGCCGGCGCCGAGCCGGACGGCGGTACGCGCGGCGTCGATCGCGGTGTTGCCGCCGCCGACAACCGCGACGTTCTTGCCAAGCGCGACCTTTTCGCCGAGCGCGTAACGGCGGAGGAAATCGGTGCCGTAAAGTACGCCGCGGGAATCTTCGCCGGGGATGCCGAGCTTTTGGCTGAGGTGCGCGCCGGTCGCGATGAAGACGGCGCTGAATTTGGAGAAGATATCATCGGCGGACACGTCGTTGCCGACGGCTGTGCCGGTTTTGAACTCGACACCGAGCGCGCGGATGTTGGCGAGGTCGCGCTCGAAGATGTCGGTGGGCAGGCGGTAATCGGGGATGCCGACGGACAACATGCCGCCGAGAACGGGCAACGACTCGAACACCGTGACGGCGTGGCCGTCCAGCGCGAGGAAATGGGCAGCCGCAAGCCCCGCGGGACCCGAACCGATGATGGCGACGGCCTTGCCGGTGGGCGTGATCTGCGGGAGGGCGGACGGCTCGGGAAACTGGTCCATCGCGAATCGTTTGAGGCCGCGGATGTTGATGGGGTTATCGATAGCGCCGCGGTTGCATTGGGTTTCGCAGGGGTGGAAACACACGCGGCCGCAGATCGACGGGAGCGGGTTCTCGCGCCGGATGACGTTGGCGGCTTCCTCAATTCTGCCGGCAGCGATAAGGGCGACGTAGGCCTGCACGCTAGAATCGATCGGGCACCCGGAACTGCAGACGGCCCTGCCGCGCTTCTGGATCACGAACGCGTTGGGCGCGGCTTGCGCGTAGACCCGATCGATGGCGTTGCGCGTGCCGATCTGCGCGTCGAACTGGCTGGGGACGCTGATGGGGCAGACGGCGGAGCAGTCGCCGCACATGGTGCACTTGTCGATGTCGACGTAGCGGGGCCGCTGGACGACGGTGGCTTTGAACTGTCCGGGCGCGCCATCGAGCTTGACGACGTCGGCCATGGTCAGGACTTCGATGTTGGGATCGCGCATGCACTCGACCAGTTTCGGCGAGATGATGCACGTCGCGCAGTCGCCGGTGGGAAACGTCTTGTCGAGGCGCGTCATCCCGCCGCCGACCGCCGGCTTGTCTTCAACCAGATAGACGTGGAACCCGCCCGCGGCCAGGTCGAGCGAGGCCTGGATGCCGGCGACGCCCGCGCCGCAGACGAGCACGGCGCCGACTGGCTCCTGGCTGGTGTCGAGGGGCGTAGTTGCCATGCTAGGACGCTCTTCCTTTTTGTGCCCGTGCAGCCGGGACGGCCGCACCACAAGCGGCTACGGCGTCTGCGAAAACCGGCAAGGCGTTTACCGTAAGCGCATCGAGGCCAAGCGACCGCGGCGTGAGGCCGAGTGCGAGGCCAAGAAGCTGCGTAATGTACACCACGGGCATATCCGGGATCTGCTGCTTGCCTTTCTTTGCGTCGGCTTGCCGGAAATCGAGGTTGAGCTGGCACAGCGGGCACGCAACGACGAGGCACTGCGCGCCGGCACGTTCGGCCATCGACAGCAGCCGGTAACCGAGGCGGTTGGTGGCGTCGCCTTTGACGATCGAGAGGCTGGCGCCGCAGCATTCGGTTTTGTACGGCCAATCGATGGCCTCGGCGCCAGCCGCGGTGACGAGCGCGTCCATGCAGGTGGGATGCTCGGGGTCGTCGAACGCGACAACCTCCGGCGGGCGCGACAGCAGGCAGCCATAATACGACGCGACGCGGATGCCGTTGAGCGGCGTGGTCACGCACTTGCGGATTTCCGCGGGCCCGAAATCGTTGACAAGCACGTCGAGAATGTGCCGGACTCGTACCGAACCGTCGTAGGGCGCCTCGATGATGCGGTGAACACGCTCGCGCTCTTCGGCGGACTGCGTGATTTTGTGGTTGGCGGTGCGGAGCCGCGCATAGCAGGACGCGCACGCCACAACCACCTGGTCGTAACCCGCCTGCCGCGCCTTCTCGAGGTTGAGCGCGGGCAGGGCAACGGCGAGCGACGCATTCGAGGCATGCGCGGGCGTCGAGCCGCAGCATACCCAGCCGGGGATGTCGGCGAGATCGATGCCGAGAGCCTTGCAGAGCGCGCGGGTCGACATGTCGAAATCCCACGCGGTCGACTCGAGGCTGCATCCGGGAAAGAACGCGTACTTCACCGTTTCTTTTCCTCCTCTTGCGCGCGCTTGAACACCCTCCGCACGGCTTTCGCGGCCGGCGAGAAGTGTGGCAGGAACGACAGCTTCCGTTTCTTGATCATGCCGGGCACTTTTTCAATGTCAGAGAAGAAATCGCGGCTGGCGAGTTTGTAGAGGGCCATCATGCCCGCTTCAAAGACACGCCCATGCCAGCGGACACTCGTGAGAAAAGCCTTGTTGAAGCTTGGCGGGCGCCGGTCGGGGATTTCCGCGGCGCGCTCGACCGCCAAGATGCGGAGCGTGTCCATCACGGCGGCCACATCGATGCCCATCGGGCAGCGCGTGGTGCAGGCTTCGCACGAGGCGCAGGTCCAGATCGTTTCCGACCGGAGCACCTCGTCTTCTTGGCCGAGATGGATGAGGCGCATCACCTGGCTCGAGAGCAGGTCCATGTCGGGCGCAAGCGGGCATCCGGACGAGCATTTGTGGCATTGGAAACACGCGCTGACGGTTGCGCCGCTTCTGCGCTCGACTTCGCGCAGGAATCCGGTTTCTTTCCACTCGAGTAATTGAGCCATGGCTATTCACCTACCTCATCCGCGAGCATTGCGGAAGAGGCTTTCTTGAGAGGCGCCACCTTCGTATAAACCTGTTCGGGCGGCATCAGCACGCCGTCCACCGTGAGCAGATCCCGCTCGACGCAAATACCAAACAGGCTCTCGTTCTCGCGCAGGTACGGCAGAATCAGTTTCCAGTCTTCAGCGGCGAGGGGCACGTACTCGCCGCCGTTGAGTTGTTCATCTACGAGGGTTTTGTGCGGGTCGCGGACGTAGATCGCCCCCCCCGACGCAAGCGAAAGCAGGTTGCCGCCGGCGTAAGGCAATTCGAGCGGAACCACGTTGCCCTCCTGGTCGAACCGAACGCCGTTGACGATCACGAACCCGCCGTCGATGAGCGGGTCGCCCGCCATGAACGACTCGGCGAGGAAATCGAGCGCGGTCCCGTTGATCACGACGCGCGGCCTGCCGACGGCGTTGATCAGCGGTCGGCCCGCGGCGTTGCCCATGACGAAGATCGTGCCGCCCTTGGCGCCGTAGAGAAACGTCTGGCCGACGTCGCCGTAAATGACCATCTTGCCGCGCTTGGCGATCTGGCCGAGCTGGTCCTGTGCGTTGCCGTGGACGTGGACTTCGAGCCCGTCCATGCCCGACCCGAGGTAGTCGCCGGGGTTGTCGTAGCAGTCGATGCGCAGGCCGTCGGTGGCCGGTCCGAACCCGGCGGCGTGGAACCGTGTGCCGCGCGAGTCGTAATGGACGAGATGGCGCCAGCCGACGTTGTACGCATCGACGGCGAGCCGGGCGTCGCAGTTCGGTCCCTGTGCTTCAAAGCCGCTCGCGTTGATGAGCAGGGTACGCTCATCGTTGCGCGGCGGGCGCAGCGTGTTGCGCGTTGCCCGCGAGATCCGGCGGAACGGGCTCGGGTGCGGGTCGTCGAGCAACGGCTGGTGCTCGAAGAGGGTCTCGATCCCTCTGCGCAGGATGGTGAGGACCGCGCTGCGTTTTTTTGTGCCGGTGGGATAGCGGTGGTCGGTGGCGCGGGTGAGAACGTCGATGCCGAGTTGCGGCGCGCGGGACGCGGCCCGTTCCGCGAGTGCGGAGATGAAATTGCGCAGGCGGTCAAACGTCATGCCGGCGACGTTGTCGCGGACATAATCATAAAGGCTGTCGGCGTCGTTTTCTCGAATGGCATTCTCGATAGCCGCCAGATCTTCAGCAGCCGGCTTGGAATCCTGCACGCTGATTGACAGGTTGCAGTGCTCCTGGCCGTTCGAGGATTGCAACGGCGTGCCGAACTTGTCGGTGACGAAGAGGTCGTGGGTGTGGCCGTTGCCGTTCGAGGGCACGACGTTGAACACAAACGCGCCGCCGTCGGTGTAACTGCCGCCCCTGGCGTTCCAGTACATATCGGCGACAGGCATGATGCGCGGATCATCCTTATGCAGGCTGGCCAGCGTAGCGTCGATGGCCTGTTTCTCGGAGCAGATCAGGCCGACGGAGACGTCTTTGCCTTGCTGGAGTGCGAACACCTGGGGTCGCAGCATGGCGGTGTCGGTGATGCCGAGCAGTTGGAACCGGTCGGCGTTGCCAAGCGTGCGCGCGATGATGAAGAACCACGGGCCGTCGGGCGAGCCGTGGATGTGAGACGCCTGGATCTGGCGGTAAACGCGCTGGCGTTCTGCGGGCAGCCTGTCAAAATCGAGTTCGGTGGTCGGCGCGAGCGCCTCGATGATGTACTCGACCGGGTACTTATAGACGCGGTGCATCAGGTCGAATAGCATCACCGAAACTTCCGTGTCGGTGAGGAACCGCGGGAACAGGTTGCGTTGCGCGAGGTACTCGCACACCGAATGATAGTTTGCGAAGTCGCCGTTGTGCACCAGTGCCTCGTTCATCCCGATGAACGGGTGCGCGCCGCCGGGATGCCAGACCCGGCCGCGGGTCGGGTATCGCTGGTGGGCGATCCAGACGTGGGCGCGGACGTCTTCCATCTTGTAGTATTGCACGCACGCCTCGGCGTAGCCGACTATCTTCATGATAATCAGGTTGCGGGCGTGCGACATGACAAACGCGCGCTTTTCGCCGAGCGATGCGTAAAACTCGTCGTTGATCTTGTTCGAGTTCTGGAAAACGAACTCGTCTTCGAGTTCGGTTTGGGAGAGGGTGGCGAGATTTTTGTCGCGGGCAAACTGTTCGAGCGTGTCGGGCTTAACGCGAACGAAATAGCGGGCGACGTCGGGCGGCCGGATTTCGAGCAGCGGCACGTCCCGGTAATCATCGACCGTCGGGACGATTCCGCCGTGGCTGACCTCGAAAAACGGCTCGATGTACTTCTTCTCGATCGGCTCGCGGGCGGTTGGGTCGAGCAGGCTGATTTGCAGGATGTAGGATTCCTCGATCGTTTTGCGCGATACGCCGAGGTCTGCGGGAGCGAGCCCGCACGCGGCGATGCCGCCGCCCTTGCCGTTGCCGCGGTTGCGCATCTGGATTGACGGCTCATAGATGTGCTTGCCGCGGACGGGCGCCGTGCACGCAAACCCGGTCACGCCGCAGCCGCCCTCGGCTTCGGGTGATTTCACAAACCACTCGCCGGTCGGCCGGAGGCCGTACCGCGCGCGCAAGAACAGTTCTGCTCGGCTGATGTCTGTCATTTTTCAGCGTCTTTCGAAGAAAAATCCTGGGACCTATGGGACATATGAGACCTATGGGACCAATGGGGCGTTTTACTCATTTGTCCGGGCCCTCATAGTCGAGATGGTAGAGCAGGTCGGTCCTGCCCCTGAGCGCCGCCACCGAATCCAGGCCGAGGTTCCACAGAATGTCCACAAGCATTTCGCGCCACGCGTTGTACATGTTGATCAGCCGCTGGGCGCACCAGTCCGTGGTGACGAGTTCGAGCAGATCGTCGTCCGTGGTGCAGATGCCGCGCGGGCAGCCTTTCCCGCTTTCACAGCAGCCGCAGCGGATGCAACTGAGCGCGACGAGTTCCGCGGTGCCGATCACCACGCCGTCGGCCCCGAGCGCGATGGCTTTGGCGACGTCGGCAGGGGTACGAACGCCGCCGCTGGCGATCAGCGTGATTTCGTCCCGGACGCCCTCGGCGCTGAGGAACTGGTGGCAACTGTTGATGGCGTATTCGATCGGCATCGCGATGTTTTTCTTGGCGATATTGGGCGCCGCGCCGGTCCCGCCGTAGCTGCCGTCGATGTGGACGATGTGCGCGCCCGCGCAATACACGCCCACCGCGACCATATCGACGTCGGCGGGCGTGGATACCTTGGCCGAGAGCAGCGCGGCGGGGTTGACGTGGCTGATCCAGTCGAGGTGTTTTTTGTGATCCTCGATCGAGTACACGCTGTGGAACGGGAATGGCGAGAACAGCGACGTGCCGACCACGGCTTCGCGCATGGCGGCGACTTCCGGCGTGTTTTTGTCGGCGAGGAGGTGGCCGCCCAACCCGGGTTTGGCGCCCTGTGCGTACTTGAACTCGACTATTCTGACGCGGGCGATGGTTTCTTCGCGCACACCGAACAGGCCCGTGGCCACCTGCGTGATCACGTGGTCGGCGTACGGAATAAGGCGCTCGGGATAGCCGCCCTCGCCGGTGCAGGTGAACGAATTCCAGGCTTGGGCCACGCGCGCCTTGCCGAGCAGCGCCCGGATGTTGGTCGAGCCGAACGACATCCCGCCGCCGTACCACGGCACGCCAATCTTGATTTTCGGCCTGCCGTCGTTGCGCCGGTTCAGCAGGAGTTGCGTCGAAATGTCCTCGCGCCGCAGCCCCGGCACGGGCGTTTTCAGGAAGTGAAACCGCAGCTTGTCGAAACCGCCGCCGGACGCGCCGGTCTGGCATTCGAGATGCCCCGGCGGGCGTTGCCCGGTCTCGGCCATGGCCCACGTGCTGGCGAGGAGGTCGGGCGTCCAACGGTAGTCGCCGAGCGTTTTGAACACGGGGCTTTCGTCAAGCGACAAGGCGCCCGCGGGGCAGGCCGTAATGCAGAATCGGCCCGTTTTTTCGCAATCGGGCCCGATGCACCGGTAGTCGAACGGCCGGATGGGCAGCCGGTAGCCTTCCGGGCGCTGGTGAACGCCGGCGGGGCAGATTTTGACGCATTTGCCGCAGGCGATGCACGCCGAACTTCTGTGGACGCTGAACTTGCCGATCTCGTTGCGGTAGCGCGGGAGCGCAACGCGGATTTCCGGCCGGGGCACGGCGTCTTGTATGGTTTCGGGCTGAATGATCGTACTCATGCCGCCTATACTCCCGGGTTGCGTTTGCCGAACAGGCGGCCGAAAGTTGATGCCTCGAGGTCTTCGAAAAACATGCAGCGGCCCGTTTCGCCGCGCAGCCTGCGCATCTCCCTGATGCCCATGGCGCCGAGCAGTTCGAGCAACTGGTTGCGCCAGGCGCCCATGAGGTTGACGATGCGCTGAATGCCGTACGGTTCCTCGACCTCGTCCAGATGCACTGGGCAAATCTCGCCGCGCAAGCATTCGCCGCACAACCGGCATTCCAGAGCCGTCATCAGCGGCAGGTCAACCGCAACAAGGTCCGCGCCGCAGATAATCGCCTTGGCGACGTGCTCGGCGTGGGCGATCCCGCCCGACGCCACGACCGTAACCAGGTCGCGGATGCCTTCTTTGACGAGCGCGCGGTGGATTTCGCGGAGGACGTCGCGCATGTGGCGCGGGTTATCGGCGCCAGTTTCGAGACCGTGCGAGTCGAACACCAGATGAATGAGTTCGGCGCCGTCGCGGGTCAGTTCGCAGATGCGGCCGGCGCACTCGGGTGTGGCCGCCAGCCGGATCGAGACGATACGCGCCGGGCTTTTGTCTTTGATTCGTTGTTGGATAGCTAGCACATCGCTCCAATCGGCCACCATCACGATGGGAGCCGAAAAATCGATCGCATTTTCAGGCTGGCAAAGGGGAATTGCGCCCGGGATTCCGAGCAAGTCGGCGTTGTTGTTGTCGACGATGAAGAGCGTGCCGATCCGTTCCGCGGCTTTGGCCACGGCGCGCACCACGGCGCCACGCTGAAACTGCCGGGGCACGCATTCAAAAATGATCGGGACAGGAATTTCAACGAGCGGCGGCGGCGCAATCGCCATCTGGCCGTCTTTAAGCGTCAGGTATGGCGCCTTGCGGCCGATGTCGACGCTGGTGCTGATGTATTCGCGCCCATGGATGCCGTCGCGGGTGGGCCGGACGATCTCCGACATATCCGTCCACATCGAATCGAAGCCGGGGCCGCTAAACGGGCCGCCATACCCCGAGCCGGACACGGGGATGTTGCCGGTTTCGGCCTGGTACCAGTTGGCGAGAATGATGTCGGGCGTGTAATAGGAATCGCCGAGGCGCTCGTATTCGGGATTGACGACGCGGGTGAGCAGGCCCTTGGTGCAGTTCTGGATGCAGGCCAGGCAGCCTTTGCACTGGTAGATATAGTCGAGCAGGGTGACGTCTTCGCGCAGCGAGTCCGCTTCGTCCCGGTAGAACCCGTACACGCAACTGCGCTTGACGCAGTTGTGGCAGTTCGAGCAGTCCTCGCGCCAATCGACGATGCCCAGCTTGCCGATGGGCCGGACGCTGGGCGGGGCGGGCTTGGTATCGATATGGTACTTGTGCGGCACGTTACACGGCCTCCAACCCGGCCCGCTGGATGATTTCGAGCGCGGCCGCGGGGTCATCCGCCACGATCTGGAACCCGCGCAAGCCTTTGAGCGACGCCAGTTGCCGGATCGTCTCGACGGTTACATCGATACCCGCGGCGCGCTGTGCAGCCTTGTCGCCGGGCGAGGCAACACGGTCGAGGACTGCCGCCGGCATCATCGGCCGCGGCCTGCTGTCGGCGAGTTTATTGGCCTGATCCGCGTCCAGGAGCGGTTCGATGCCCGCGATGATGGCGGCCCTTTGATGAAGCCCGCGCTGCGTCACTTGATCCCACCACGCGCGGAATCGGTCGAGGTCGAACACCGGTTGCGTGATCAGGAATTCGGCGCCGGCGTTTATTTTCTTGGCCAGCCGCATCAGTTGCATCTCGGGGGGATCGGCGAACGGCGCCGCAACGGCTCCCAGGCAAAACGCGCCGGGTTCCAGCCGGGCGACAGCCGACAGCAGTTGAATCGAGTCGAGGTCGAACACATTTTTAGCGGGCGGGCATGCGCCGAGGGTTTGATGGTCGCCGCTGGTGCACAGGATGTTGCGGACGCCGAGCGCCTGCGCGCCCAGGCATGCCCCCAGCAGGGCCAGCCGGTTTCTGTCGCGCGTGACGAGATGCATGACAGGCTCGACGCCCTCGGCGGCGATGATGGCGGCAGCAGCCAGCGAGCAGATGCACACGCCGTGGCGGCTGTCACTGACGCCGATGGCATGGACCTTGCCGGAAAACCGTTTTGCGGCGGCCCGCAACGGCGCGGGATCCCCTGTCCCGGGCGGCGAAAGCTCAACCATCAGGATGGATTGGCCGGATTGAATCCTTGTTTTTAAGCTTTTCGGGTTATCTGTCATTGGTTTCCTTGCCCCTTACGCGTACGAGGACGTACGGGCCCGTTTAACGTTTGCGCCGGATCAACCCGCCTTCACCGTCCGCACGCGGATCGGACTCTCGCCCAACGCGCAAAACCCGTCGACTGCGCTGTCGACTATCGCGCGGACGTCGTCGGCCGGCGCGCAATGCGTCAGCACGACCCGTTCCGGCTCGACGCCGATTTCCGCCAGGAGCCGCTGCACGGTCCCCACGCGGATCTCGGCCCGGTAGTTGCCCTGGCCGAGCCGGCACTCGCCTTTGGGGCACGTCACGACAAGCAGGCCGCGCGCGCCCGCCTCGAGCGCGCCGAACAGGTATTCAGGGTCGATCTTGCCACTGCAGGGGAGTTCTTTCACCTGCACGTGAACACCCAGATGCTCCCACTGGCGCGGCAGGGAGCCGCATTCGCGCGGCAGGGAGCCGCGTTCGCGCGGCAGGGAGCCGCATTCGTGCGGCAGAGGCGTCCTGTCGGCCAAGCACTGGCGGCATACATATAGGATAATACCCGGGTCTTGCGGCTCCATCTTCTATTCTCTACCTATGCTCGTATAAAAGTTAAACCGGCCCCGCCTTGGCAGTCACC
>DATKVG010000028.1:0-2852 GCA_035530195.1 Bathyarchaeia archaeon
TCCGTTGAGCCGGAAATAGCCCTTCTCGACGCGGAAGTCGCGAAAACCAAAGCGGACGCTGTGTAGGTCTTGCGCTGGGATCGTTTCCTGGGACAGGCGCGTGTCCAGCCGGTACAAATAGGGGTTGTCCACGTTCCACAACTGGTGGTCCGGCACGTCCAAGTCCGCTTCCACGATCGTGTCGCCTGGATTGAGATCCACTTGTCGTTCTGTGTCCGCCACCACAAGCCCTGACCGCGCCGGGCCCGCGGCGAAGCAGATGCTGGCGGCAGCTTGCGCCTCGGTGTTGTTCTGCACCGTCGCCTGGATCCGCACATGCCCCGTTTTCCAATCCGGGCGGACGAACACGTCCTCGATGCGCACGGCGGGACACCACAGCAGTTCGACCGGTTCCGTGATGCCGCCCTCGTTGTACATCCCGCCCACGGTGATATTGGCCGGCGCCTTATTCCGGTGCGGGGTTTCCGCGAGCACGATGCCGTCTATGGGTTCCGCGGTGGGATTGAGCACACGCACCGCCAGGTGGTTCGCGGCGCCGGGTTTTACGGCGTCCGTTATGTCCAGCGTAAACGGTGTCTCGCCGCCTTCGTGTCCACCGACGGAGACGCCGTTGACCCATACCTCAGCGAGATAGTCGACGGCGCCGAAACGGAGCAGCCAACGTCCCTGCGAATACGGATTGGCGGGTGCGTCGAAATCTCGCCAGTACCACGCCACTCCATGGTATCCCGGCAAGACCGTCTGGATGATCCCGGGAACACGGGCCGGCTTGGCGTCGGGCGTAGGGCCTTTCCACCACTCGAGGCCACGGCCGGCATTCTGCGGGTCAGGCGCAATACTCCAATTCTCGCCCGACAAATCGAGCAGCAGCGTTCCGCCCGCCGCGCGGCCGCCATAAGACAATAAGAGGGCAAACAAGACAAGCGACAAAAACACCCGGCACGCAACGATCATCCCAGCATCCTCCCTGTAGGCGGGGAATGATTCCCCGCCACTGCACTAGCCTGTCTGTAAGCCCTCGATAATAACGAACGCGCACGCAAACGCCGCGGTGTGCGATATCGAGCAGTGGATCCTTGACGGCGCTGGTAGATAAGGACGCAACGCCGGTCCGATCTCGATCATAGCACGGCCGCTTGCGTCATGCACGATCTCGATCTCATCGAGAGGCCATTCGGCCCGCAGGCCCGCGCCGAGCGCTTTGGCGAAGGCCTCCTTAGCGGCCCAGCGCGCCGCGTAGATCTCGGCGCGCCGCGCGGGTTGGGCTTCGGCGTACGCACGTTCACGGTCGCTGAAGAGGCGGAGGAATGGGGGATTCTCGATACGCCGGGCGATGTTCGCGACTTCGACTATGTCTGTTCCTATGCCGATAATCATGAAGACCGAACCTCTTTGCGCCATGCATTCCTACGGAAGCCGGCGGCGCTTGCACCGCCTGAGTGGACCGTGGGAACGAGGCCGATTGAACCTATAGGATTTATAGGTCCTTTTGCTCCTACGTGCGCTTCCGAACGCTATCCATAGAGTGTGGGTGGAGCGAATGCGGAACCCACCAATCCCGAACGCAACATCACGCCGTTGTGGTGGGTTCCGCATTCGCTCCACCCGCCCTACTCCACTAAGGTCCGCGAACAAAGATTCCACCCGTGGCCTCGGGTTGCGGATAACCCGCTTGAGGAGAACCGGCACGCGCACCCGTTGCGGCCCCCAAAAAGAAAATGCTTGACAAACAGCGAGGGGGGGGGTAAAATCGCTGTATTGTTTGAAGCGATGTAGTACCTTGTGTTACAGATTGTGGCGACAAGGGTTCGTGTCGCGGCAAAGATTTTCGGGGCGAATCGTCAACGCCACTCCTGCTAAACACAAGCGCGTAAGAATGAAACACGCGCGGGGTAGCGCGTTCGGCGTGGTTAACACGGTTCGAACAACGGGTATAGTTTGCCGTTGTAGAAGTTGGCGCGATGCTGGCTAATGCAAAAACGGTAGGACGCAATTCTTCTCTCATCTCTCTCGCTCTGTCCCTGAATCTTGGTGGCGGAGCTTCTTCGCCACGAAGGCAGCAAGGCACGGCGGATCGGCCCGAGGGCAGTGACCGTCACGCCGAAGCGAGTGGCCGTCATGCCGAAGCGAGTGCCCGTCACGCCGAAGCGAGTGCCCGTCACGCCGAAGCGAGTGGCTGTCATGCCGAGGGGAGTGGCTGTTATGCCGAGGGGAGTGGCCGTCATGCCGAGGGCAGTGGCCGTCACGCCGAGGGCTGTGGCCGTCACGCCGAGGGTCATTCGGCTCATTCAAGACACGCAGAAGCATGGATAACCCATGTGAGATAAACAACTTATCGAGGAGGAAGACGGAATGGCTGATTATATACCAGGAGATGAGGCGGGAAAGATTCATTGGCTCGGTATCTTCGCACCATGGATCGGCGCCAACGGCGCGACCCATGGTTTTTTACCCGCTGAGATCACCGCTTTTGTCGCGACGGCTGCGCAGGCTCCGGTCGAGGTCGATAACTATCTGAACGCGCAGGCCGCCGTCCGCACCGCGCTCGCCACCAAGCACACCGCCATCAACACCGCCATCGAACAGGCACGCGACTTCGCACAGCGGCTACAGAACGACCCCAACACCACCGACGCCGACCGCGCCGCGGCAGGCATCACCATCCGCGACACCACCGGAACGGCCGAAGACCCCGCCGACATCTTGACGACCCCGGCGCCGCTCATCAAACTCAATTTCAGCGTACGACGCCAAGTATCCGTCCATTGGGGGCCGAACCCAGGCGATGAGCGCCACAACGGACGCCCCGCCGGAACCATCGGCTGCGAAGTCCAGTTCGCCATCGGCGGCAT
>DATKVG010000029.1:0-11993 GCA_035530195.1 Bathyarchaeia archaeon
GCACCTTTGACGAGTGCCTCCGCATGTTGGCCAGTTGCGCCACCGGCGACGGCAACCTCCTACTGAACGTGGGCCCGATGCCCACCGGCGAGATCGTCCCCGAGCAGATCGCCGTGCTCAAGGAGATGGGCGCATGGCTCAACAAGTATGGCGAAAGTATCTACGCCACCCGCGGCGGCCCCTTCCGCAACGGCGAATGGGGCGGCTCGACCTATAGCGACAAGACGATCTACCTCCACGTCTTCCAATGGAAAGGCGACACACTCGAACTCCCGCCGCTCAAAGCCAAAATCCTCAAAGCCACCGCGCTAACCGGCGGCGATGGGAAAGCAAACCAAACCAAAGATGCCCTACGAATCATCCTCGCCCCCGCGCAACAAGACAAGACCGACACCATCATCAAACTCGAACTCGACGCCCCCGCGGCCAACGAGTTCCAGAACGGCCAATCGTTATCCATTACAGAATAGAGGGTGAAAATGAACCTGTTTCTTGTAGCCGCATCAGCACTGTGGATGATGGCGGCGCCGTCCGCGCAACTCGATTTCAGCGACCCGGCTCGACTGCCGCAGCCGCCCGTCGATGCGTCCGGATTCCCGTCCAGCAGCGCGGATCTGGATCTGCGGGCCGGTTTCTCGACCCCGCCGCCGGGCTACGGCGAAGTTCCGTTCTGGTGGTGGACGGGCGACCCGCTGGACAAGGATCGGCTGCTCTGGCAAATCGAACAGTTGCACGAGAAGGGCATCTCCGGGATGCAGGTCAATTACGCGCACGAAGACTCGGAGGGATGGCCGACATACAAAGCCGAGCCGGAGATCTTTTCCGATGCGTGGTGGGACGTATGGCAGTTCGTCGCCGACCAGTGCAGCAAACGCGGCATGGGGATCGGGCTGAGCGGCTATACGCTCGACTGGCCCAACGGCAAGAGTCTGGTCAGTAGCACCATCTACAACGATCCTGAAATCCAGGGACGCGAAATCGAAATCGCGCACAAGCAGAGAATTGAGGCTGGCCAAACGTTTGCCTGCGAACTGCCGGCCGACACCGTCGCCGTGCGCGCTTACCCGGTTGGCTCGGCAGGCATCGCCCCGGACAACATTGACCTGGCGGATTCGATCCGGGATCAACGTCTGGAGTGGACGCCCTCCCAAGGCGACTGGGAAGTCTGGGTCTTCAGTGCCGCACGCAGGCCCGGTACGCTCAACCCGATTCATCCGCTATCTGGGCGGCGCGTCATCGAGAAGTTCTTTCAGCCGTTCGAAGATCACGCACCGGGACAATCCGCCGCGGGGCTGAATTACTTTTTCCATGACGAGCTGAACTTCGGCGTCGGCGATCGGATATGGACCGACGACCTAGCCGAAGAGTTCAAACGGCGCAAAGGCTACGGCCTGTTCGAGGCCCTGCCTGCGACGTTCCAGGATACTGGTTTGAAGACGGTCAAGTACCGCCTGGATTTCATGGACGTCAAGGTGCGGTTAGCCCAGGAGCGCTATTTCATCCCGATTTTTCAGTGGCACTGGAGCCGGGGCAAGATCTACGGCTGCGATCAAGGCAGCCGCGGCCGCGACCCGCTGGAGTTCGGCGACTATTTCAGCGCCGTGCGCTGGTACACGGCCCCAGGCCACGATACGCCGGGCGGAAAAGCGGATTTGATAAAGGGAAAGATATCGAGTTCCATTGCCCACCTGTACCGGCGCCCGCGGGTCTGGCTGGAAGGGTATCACAGCCTGGGGTGGGGGGCTACGCCCGAAAACCTGATGTTCGCCACCTGCGAGAACTACCTGTACGGCTGCAATTTGCTAAACCTGCATGGTTTGTACTACACCACGCACGGAAGTTTCTGGGAGTGGGCGCCACCGAGCTACCACTTCCGCATGCCTTATTGGGATCACATGGGAACGTTCCTGAAGTACTTCGAACGCCTCTCGTATCTGATGAGCCAAGGCGTGCATCAATGCGACATCGCGGTGATGTATCCGGTCGCTCCCGGCCAAGCCGGACTGGGGGGCCGCGAGGCAACCGAGACCGCCTTTGCCGCCGGTACGACGCTGATGAACAACGGCTACGACTTCATCTTCATGGATTTCGAGTCGCTGGCGCGAGCCGAAATCCGCGACGGACGATTGCACGTCGCGGACGCTTCGTACCAGGCGCTGGTCTTGCCGGCCATGCGCGCCGTGCGCTGGTCGACGCTGCAGAAAGCGCGAGATCTCTTCCGGTCGGGCGGGATCGTAATTGCCGATGGCGCATTGCCTGAAGCCAGCGACCGTGCGGGCCGAGAAGATCCCGAACTCGACGCGGTCGTCAAAGAATTGTTCGGCGCGACAGCCGCAGAAACCACCGCCGGCGCGAGGAACGGCCTTCGGGGCGGACTCATGGGCCAGATCGAAGGCTTGATTCCCCGCGATGTCCAGGCCGCGCAAGGCGTCAAGGCAACCCACCGCAAAGTCGGGCCGCGCGATGTTTACATGGTGATGGGTGCATCGAAGAACTCGGTCGTCGAGTTCCGCGCGAAAGGCCGGGTCGAGTTGTGGGATCCGTGGACGGGCGCGGCTCGACCGCTACGCGTGCTTGGCGAAACGGCGGCGGGCACGAAGGTGGAGTTGCCGCTGGAAGATTATGAGGCGCAGATTGTCGTGTTCGAGCAGGGACGCCAGCACGTCAATCCGCCGCCGCGCCAGGATCACGAAGTACAAGAGATTGCCCTGGACGGTGAGTGGGAGTTCAAACTGAAACCGACGATGGACAATCGGTGGGGTGACTTCCGTCTGCCGGTGACCGACAAAATCATTGGTCCTGAAGCGCGTATATTCCGGCACGCAGTCGAGACGGGGCGTGCGGCCACTTGGTGTGAACCGGACTTCGACGACAGCGGTTGGGAGCGGGTTACCTATGACTTTGGACCACAGTTCTGGGTACTGGGACCGTTTCCGGCCGACGTGTCCAGCGATGCGTTCGAAGCCAAACTGGCAAAATTGACGCGGGTCAATCCAAAGAAAGAAGTCAGCGTAGCCGGACAAGAGTTCCATTGGCGGCCCTACAATTTCTCCTGGCGCCAGGGACTCGAAGGCGATCCCGGCCACCAAGGCTACCACGGCCTGAAAGAGAATATCGCCGACCATTTTCTCTGTCTCGGCCGCCGTACCAGCGCGCTAAACGAGTTCAAGTACGAGACCGAAGAGACGGGAAGCCGCTATTACCTATGGACCAGCGCGACGGTCGATCGCCAGACGACGGCCCGGATCGTGGCGAGTGCTGGACAAGAGGACGAACGGCCGCACGCCTCCGAAATGCTGAAACCTGCCGCCGTGTTCCTTAACGGAAGACTTGTTGACGATCTGACGCAATCCGTGCCGCTGCGTGTGGGCAAGAATCCGATGCTCATCCGTTACGACCGGGCGGGCCGCGGCTACTTCGTCTTGAAGCGTGACGCACCTGACACGAAGCCTCGGGACCGCACACCGCTGTCCATGACTTGGTTCGACGACCCGTCGGTGATTCGTTTCGACGTGCATACCGGGACGAGGCCTGCCGAATGGTTTCGCTTTACCGCGCCGCCCGGCTTGCACGCGATGACAGTCGCCGCCAAGGGCGGCGTGGAGGCTTGGGCAGACGGCCGACCAATGCGCGCAGTGGGTCAGGGCCGTTTTGAGGCGGGCGCGCCGCCGTTGCCCCGCGCGGCCATTGTCGCTCTGCGCGTGATACCGGATATCGGATTCTGCGGCGCGGCCGTGTTCCCAGACCCCATAAGATTGGAATGCGGACGTGGCGCCACCACAACAGGCGACTGGTCGAAGATGGGCGCATTGGAGTGTTACTCCGGCGGCGTATGGTACCGCAAGACCGTGGCGCTCACACCGGAACAAACCCAAGGGCGCGTCATGCTCGACCTCGGCAAAGTGTGCGCGACGGCGGAAGTCCGCATCAACGGCCAGTCCGCGGGCGTCAAGCTCGCGCCGCCATGGACCGTGGACATTTCCACGCTGGTCAAGCCCGGCGACAACGCAATCGAAATCCTCGTCTACAACACCCTGGCCAACCACTACGGAACGATTCCAACGCCCTACCAGGGCTCGCCCGAATCCGGCCTCATAGGACCGGTCACCATTCAGATAAGCGCCCCGGTGATTCACATGCAGCGGAAGGATAGATAGTGTACACTCCGAACAAACTTAGGAGAAGGAGCGAGTCATGTCCTTTGCAGGGAAATACAGTGTCGCGGGTTTGATCCTTGTTTTCGCGTATGGTCAAATTATTCGATCGATGTCATAATCGGAAGCGGCAGCAAAATGTTGCTTGGATTTCGGCACCCCTAGAACGAGCACTCGATAATGTTGAACATGGGATAAGGCTTTTTCGGGAGTCAAGGGCACTCCCGAAAAAGCCTTATCCCATCTATCGGCTCAAGGTTCCCTCATTGAGCGGTTTGTACGGGCGGCCCGGGACGAGCTTATCCTCCGCTACGAATCCCTCGGGTCTACCGGCGAGGCGGTGAACCAAACGCGTGCGCCATTTTTCCAAGGTTGTATGATGCGACGGCACCTTCGACAAGTCCCGCTCTTCCCGCGGGTCTTCGTCCAGATTGAATAGATGCTCGCGGCCGTCCGCTGGCCGCCAGATGTATTTGTAGTGGCCGTCCGTCAGTGCGTGATACGCCTGCGCCTCGCTATAGCATGGAGCGTGTTCGAAGTGCAGCCATTCGCGAATTCGTTGTTCGCGACCGCGTAGCGTCGGCGCCAAGTTGACACCGTCGACATCTTCGGGGATCGTTACTCCGGCCAGGCCAAGCAACGTCGGCATGGTATCAGCCAGACAAACCGGCTGCATCACGCGCAATCCCGGCTTGAATCCCAGTTCCGGTGAACTCGCGATGATAAAGGGGATGTTCGCGGATCCCTCGAACGGCTCGCACTTGCGGAAATAGCCGTGGTCGCCCATCATTTCCCCGTGGTCACTCGTGAACACGATCACCCAGGGCCTCTTCGCTTTTTCGCTCCGCGCTTTGAAGTCGCGGATAAGCGACGCGATCTGGTTGTCGAGGTGTTCGATGAGTCCATAATAGCCAGCTTGTGCGGTCCGCAGTACTTCGCCCTCGAGCAGCACCCGGTGTCCCGCTTTGTCGCCCTCGGGCGACAGGGCCTTCCAGTCCACCCAGTCACCGTGTGCCGACGGGGGCAAGTGTTTGTTTGCGTACAAGGCGTCGAAGTACCTCTTGGGAGGAAACAGCGGCGGATGCGGCGCGTAGAACGAGGTCGTCAGAAACAGCGCCTGCCCGGGCGCGGTCTCGCGGACCACGTCGCACGACCGGGCCACGATCCATTCCGTGGGATGCAGGTTGTCCGCCAAGGGCCACGGCTTCGCCTGCCAATGATTGTAGGTAAGGCCCATTTCCTCCACAAACGCTCTGATCCCCTTGACCTCCGGCGCGGCTTTCTGAAGAAACCGGTGATACTCGTCGTTTTCGACATGGGTCGATCCGAGGATCTCGCGCTGGTATCCGCAGGCACCGCTCTCGGGCAGTTGGTGCATGTAGCGGCCCACGAGTACGGTCGCGTACCCTGCAGCCGTCAGCGCTCCCGGCATAGACAGTGTCGAGATCGGCTTTGCTTTGAATCCGACCACGCCGCTGGTTTGCGGGTAAAGACCCGTGAGGAGTTCGTATCGCGCGGGAATACACGATGCGACCCCCGTATAGGCCCGGCGGAAAAGCACGCCTTCCCTCGCGAGCCGGTCCAGCTGCGGCGTGCGCACCACGGGATGATCGAGGATGGACAGGCAGTCGCCGCGCATTTGATCCGGCATGATGAGAAGGATATCGGGCCGGATCGCGTCCTCGGGAGCGGAGAAACAGAAGCGTTGCGAGGCCACCGCGACCCCTGCAAATGCCGTTGTCGTCTGTCGGAGGAAGTCGCGCCTTCTCATGGTTGTACACCTTTCTTTCCAACGGGCGGAACGGAAGCGCCCGCCAGCATGGCGTCGATCTCGGCCATCGTGAAACGCGTGCTGATGACCGAGTGCTTCTCTTCACCTTCATGATACTTGATGTAGGTCGTGGCGACAACGGTCCCGTCGGGAAGCAATTCCACGCCCGGATATCCGCAATCCACGCCGGCGTAACTGTGCAGCAGCTTGATGCGGCATTGTCCCGGCTTACGTTGGCGGATGTCGTCGTACGTGCCGACCCACGCGACGAAGTGCCCAAGCGCCGGGCTATCCAACGCACGATCGCGAAAGGCGATCACCAGACGTCCGTCGGGAGTGTATACGCCGATATGCCGGTCGCCCGTTAGTCCCCACGGCGTGTCGACGGGCTTGCTCCAGGTCTGGGCTTCGTCGCGGCTGAACATCATCAGGCTACGGCCTTTGTGCGTGTTTTCTCGCATAAGACAGCACAGCTCGGCACCGTCAGGCGAACGGAACACAAACGGTTCGCAGGGCAGCTTGCCCGGGACCACGGCGGCGACCGCCGGGGCCGACCAGGTCAGCCCGCCATCACTGGTGATCGTCTGCACGACTTCGAGCAATTCCTTTTTCGGGCCGGTGCGCCGATGGTACATGCCGAGGTAACGCCCGTCCTTCAGGCAGAGAACGGAACTGAAGGTCATGACGCATTGGAAATCTTCGCCGAGCGGGGCCAGCTCTTGCCAGGTCCGGCCGCCGTCTTCGCTGACGATACGGGGCATGTTCGGACGCGCTGAGAAGACCCACAGGCGTTCTTTGCCCTCGGGGTCCACGATCCGGTAGATGCTTGGACAGTTCTCATGTTTGACAAAATCCTTCGGGAGCGTATCGTCGAGCCGCGTCCAAGTCAGGCCGCCGTCATTGCTACGCGCCATCGGGCCGGCGTGGCCGCCGTGGCCAATACACCAAACCGCGAAGATCGTTTTGCCGTCGGGCATGAGCACAGTCGTCGGATGGCCCTGGTAGATCTCTTTCGTTCCCGCGGCAATCACGACGTGCCGCTGGGTATCTCCCGAGATGTCGATCAGGGGCAAGGTGTCGGGACCATCGAGCGATTCCAGCGGAAACCGTGCGAGCGTGATCGACTCGTAGGGATGCTTATCGCCGCATTCATAGAGACACGCGATGGTGCCGTCCTCGAGCACGGCCAAATCGGAGTAAGCACTCGGGCCTTGATGCAGCGTGATTTGCGCGGGCCACGTTTGTCCCTCATCGAAACTCGCGCGGACCGTCATGTTAACTCGTTCGTCACCACTGGCGGGGTTGCTGAACAGGATGACGCCGCGCTGCTTGTCTTGCGGCCAACGATAACGCTCGATGGCCGCCTGGCATATCGGTTCGATCAGGACCGGATCAAATCGTTGGTCTTTCCACGTCAATCCGCCATCGTCGCTTACGGCCACTTGGCGGTTCTTTTTCGCTCGATCGTAGTTGCGCATGTTGAGCATGAGCCGTCCGTCGCACAGTTCGGCCACTTCGCATTCGTTGACTTGGTCTTGTGGCGTCGATCCGCCCAGTTGCCACGTTTCACCGTGGTCGTCGGAGTAGATGACATGCGAGTAATAGTCCTTCGTACCCGCCTCGATATGGTCGCAGGGGATGACGAGCCGGCCCGCGTGGGGTCCCTGTTCGATCTGAATTCCGCCGCCCGGACCGGTGGCGTACCAGGTCCAGTCCGGCTTCTTGGTTTCCGCCGTGATTTCTTGCGGAGGGATCCATGTCCGGCCATCATCTTCGGAATGGGTCACGAAGACCCGGCGCGTGTCCTTGCTCGATTGCGCGATGATCTCCGCTTCATGATCGTCGCCGCGATTCCACGTCATCAGCAACCAGATCGCGCCGGTATCGCGGTCGAGCACCGCACAGGGATTACCGCAGGTGTTGCCGGCGTCGTTCCAGATGACCTGCTGCGCGGACCAAGTCTCGCCATGGTCTTCGGAACGCTTCACGAGCAGATCAATGTCACCCGTATCCGAACGACTCTCCTTCCGGCCTTCGCAAAAGGCCAGCACGGCGCCGGTCTTTGTGACAAGGATCGCGGGGATGCGGTACGTGTCGTAGCCACCCTCGCCCTGGACGTACGGGGACTTCTGTATCGGTTCCGCCAGGAGTGATGAGGCATTCAGCGTTACGCACAATGCGATCAGTGAGATACAGATTGTCGATTCAATGTTCATGGTTCATTCCCTCTCCAGCTTCTTTGAGTTCTCAGCGGCTTCGGTGGTGCAAGGGCGATGTAGACACACATATCACTACGTTAACACCATGAACATCCCGAGCGCCACAAGCTTCTTCCCGCGATAGGCACAACGGAACTATGTCCGCATTCACGCTGTGGACGCTGAACCGGCGTGGCCGCCGCCGATTTGGTTTTTGAAGAAGGAATGCCGCTAGAATAGACTTCCGTAGCGCGGGATTGGTTCCCGCGAACAGCTAACGGCCCCTTTGTCCGGCCTACGGGGATCAATCCCGCGCTACGGCACGAGGACACGCAAATCTGGGTTGACTTAGCGACATTGATCTTGAAAGAGTGAAAGGAGGGTTCCGTGATGCTGGCAGAAAACCGGATATGTTGTTGGAGCCGTATTCTTGCGGGAGCTTGCATGGCCGTGTACGGAATTGTGGGTACATCGTGGGCGGCGGACGCGCCAGCGGGGCTGCAGGTCGCCACGTTCGACGTTGACGCGACCCCGCCCGTGGGCTCTTTCCTAGCCTATGACCCCGTCGTGAAAAAAGGCGAACTGGGCCTGCGCGCGCGCGGGATCGTATTGACGGGGGCGGGCGAGCCGATCGTGTTGTGCGCGGTGGACTGGATCGGAATCGCTAGCGAGGGCCATGACGTATTCCGGCAGGCGCTCGCCGAGGCCGTTGGGACGACGCCCGAGCGGGTGGCGGTCCACACGGTGCACCAACATGACGCCCCGTGCTGCGATCTCAGCGCGGAACGGATCCTGAAGGAACACGGAATCACACCTCAACGGTACGATGGTGCGTTTGCGCGCGAGGTGATCGCGCGTTTGGCGCAAGCGGCGCATGACTCGCTTGAGAAGGCGCAACCGATTACGCACGTGGGCTTGGGCAGCGCGGCGGTGCGCGAGGTAGCGTCCAACCGGCGGATCGTGGGTCCCGACGGCAAGGTCGGCAAAATGCGCGCGTCGTCGTGCAGGGACGCGGACCTGTGCGCCGCGCCGGAGGGGCCGATCGATCCCGCCGTATCCTTGATCAGCTTCTGGAACGGCGATGACCCAGTTGCGGTCTTGAGTTATTACGCATGTCATCCACAAAGCTACTACAGAACCGGAATCGCTAATCCGGATTTCCCGGGGATTGCGCGCTTCTTGCGGCAATTGGCGGAGCCGGACGCCCTGCACATCCATTTCAACGGAGCGGGCGGCAACGTCGCCGCGGGAAAGTACAACGACGGGTCGCACAAGAACCGCCTCGTGTTGGCGGAGCGACTGGCGGATGGTATGCGCCGTGCGTGGGAGACGACGGAGCGGGTTCCCATCGGTGTTGACGACGTGCGCTGGTCGGTGGTCCCGGTGGCCTTGCCGGTGGCGCCGTATTTGGATGCGAAGCAACTCGAAACACAAATGCGCGAAGAGAAAGACGTGGGCACTGCCGAGGGTTGCGCCCGCAAATTGGGCTGGCTGCAACGTTGTAAGGCTGGGGTTCCTATTGAGATATCGTGTCTGGCCTTGGGCCGCGCGCGTATTCTGCATCTCCCCGGCGAGCTTTTCGTCGAGTACCAACTCAACGCCAAGGCGGCGCGCCCGGACCTCTTCGTCGCGCTGGCAGCGTATGGCGACTACGCGCCGGGCTACATTGGCACGACGGTTGCCTATGACCAAGGCGGCTACGAGACGAGCCCCCGTTCGAGCAGTGTGGCGCCAGAAGTCGAGGCCGTTCTTATGGACGCGATCCGGAAACTGCTCGCCGAGTGAGCGGCTCTATTCGGCGTCGGCGGCTTTGTTCACGAGCACGCGAAGCCGCGCTTTGGGGTTTACGCACTTGCCCGCGGTGACGTCTTCTTCCGTAAACGTCGCCATCAAGATCTCCCGGGCGTCGCGGCGCGAGTAATCGTAGACGATGTAGATCGTACCGTCCGGCGACTGGACGCCGTCGGGATACGATACGCCTGCGCGCTCATCGAGAAGCAATCCGCCCTGCCACGTGACGCCGTCGTTGCTGGACACGTACGCGGTCAGATGCGATCGCCCGTGGTTGGACGGCGGCGCGTGTTTGACGAGCAGTAAGTTTCCGGATGCGAGTCTACGGATGAAGAAACGCGCGGCGGAATCGATGTGCGTGACGGTCTTCGCGGGAGCGCCCTCGCTCCACGTGACGCCCCCATCCGACGAGGAACTCTCGCCGACACCGTAGTTGGTTCTCGCGAGCATCCACAAGGTTCCGTCGCGCCGCTCGACGATCATGTGCTCGTCGCACTGGCGGCCTTTGATGTCCGAACGTCCGCGTGGCGCGAAGGTCTTGCCTTCGTCAATCGAGGCGACGGCCCAGGAGCCGGTGGTGGCGGCGTTGTCGATGACGTATTCGGGGCCGGGCGGTCTGACGGACGGCATGGTCCAAATGGCCGCGGGCAATAACCATGTGCCATCGCGCAGCACGGTGGGTTTGTTCATCATGATGCCGTCGCAAATGGGCCGCGGTTTGGACCATGTCGGCGTTTCCACGCCCGAGTCTTCGGTCACGATGGCCCACACGCCACCCCGGCCGTCCCACAACGTGACCCCCTGCGCCCAGAACAACCACAGACGGCTCTGTGGGTCGTGCCAGAGGCACGGGTCGAATGCGCGGATTACGCCCGGCGGATCGATGACCAGCTTGAGGTCCGACCAGGTCGCGCCGTCGTCGCCGCTGGTGGCCAGCATGACGAAATTCTCCGGGCCTTCGTCGGGCCCGCCGCCGTACCACGTGGTCCATAGGCGGCCGTTGTCCGCGCGTTCGATACCCGGAATACCCTGGAACACGCGCGCCCGATACGCGGGTCCCGGTTGCGTGTTCACGGAAACGGGTTGGAGGGCTAACGTCTGCGGATCCATCTTAGCCGACTCCTCTGCCAAAACGACGCCTGCAAGGATACACAGCCCGCACACAAACCCACACGAATACCTCGGAAACGATCTCATTAGGGTCCTCATCGTTCATCTTTTCACGGTCTTTTGCAGACAGACGGCATTATGCCGCCCCCCTATTCCTTTATCAAGAAGAGCGCGTCGCGTGGCCCGATTTCGACGGTAGTCCCAACGCGTTTGCTGTTGTTGGTTGTGGGACTTTGTTCTGGGTGCGCCTGTATGCGGCGGAATATTTGGCCGCGGAACATGCCGCCGAGGTCGAACGCGTGCTCGTGGTTTGAAGGGTTCGCGAGAACGATGCCGTGTTCGAATTCGCGCACAACGAGGTCGGGCGCGTTATATACGCGGAAGCCGGATAGGTACACGGGCTCACCACCTTCAACATCCAACGTCAGATCGATCCGTCCCGGGACCTCTTCGTCAAGACATTTCCCCATAATACCGTCGAGCAACGAGAAATGTCGTTCCCATTCCTCATACATCATGCGCGCTTGCGCCGCCATGCTTTCAGTCTGCCGAAAGTAGAACGCGCGAGGATACACGTCCTCGATCACGCGGACATTCGCGAGGCGCTCAGCAGCGAACGCTGAGGACGCCGCGCACAGAATAGCCATAACGGCGATACCAAAGGGAACGTGTTTCATGCCGTCTTCCTCTTGTTTCGATTTTTCCTATGTTCGCTGGCATTGTATACGCAAACACTCAATCAATGCAGGCTCTTGGATCAACGTGTGGTCGTCACTCGAATGTGAACGCGCCATTACACGAAGCGCGGGCCTTTTCCCGTGGCAGGGAAAGGATCCTACCGAAGCGGAAGTCTCCTTCCGCGGCGGAATCGAGGTCGGCCACCACCGCTTTCACGGTTTTTCGAAGCCTCAAGGACATCCCGCCACCCAACATACCCGAACGCACGCGCGATGCCACCCTTCGCGCGAC
>DATKVG010000030.1:0-33362 GCA_035530195.1 Bathyarchaeia archaeon
CGAACCTCCTGGGTTGCGACAACAGCCGGCTGGTGTTCGACGGCGGCGGGTTCATCGCCACGCCGGACGGCGTGGTGGCGGAAGGCACGCCGCTGAGTATGGCGCCGTGGACATTGGCCGCCGGCATCGTAGATCTCGACCAGGTGTCCCGTGTCAGGGCCGAGAACTCGACTTGGCGGCAGGGCGCCATCTTGCGCGACGAGACCCCGGGCATTCTAACAGTCGACGTCCCCGGCACGTACGCGCCGGCGAGCCTCGCCGATTATGCCACGCAGATGCCGCGGAGCTTTTTTGACGCGGAGAAACCTACGCCGGGGCCGCGCGAGCCGCTTTCTATCCAGCTTGAATCCATGAAGGCGCCGGAAGCCGCGACTGCCCGGAAATCCGAGGCCGAACTTTACCTGGACGAGCTTTTTAGCGGTCTGGTGCTGGGTCTGCGGGACTATTTTGAAAAAGTGGGCGTGTTTGACCGGTTTCTGGTGGCCGTGTCAGGCGGCCGCGATAGCGCGCTGTGCCTGCTGCTGGCCTGCCATGCCGCAAAACAGTTGAATGAGGGCCGCGATGCAAGGAGCTTCGCCGAACGCATCAGCACCGTCTATCTCCCGAACAAGGCCTTCAGCAGCAGCGCCACCGAACACGCGGCCCGGGCGTTTGCCGAAGAGCTCGGTGTCCCGTTCAAGGTGGTGTCGATTGCCGAGGAAGCCGAGATCGCCCTCGCGAAAGCAGGCGAAATGGCCGGCGGGCTCGAGAACGTCACGGCGCTGGCCCGGCAAAACCTGCAGGCGCGTGTCCGCGGCAACATGATGCTCAACTGGGCCAACAGCGTCAACGGGCTGCTGCTTGTCACGTCGAACCTCAGCGAGACGGCAGTCGGCTACACCACAACGGGCGGCGATAACCAGGGCGGCTACAGCCCCGTGGCAAACGTCCCCAAAACCGTCATCAGCCGGCTGCTCGAATACGTTGCGCGGCGCGACAACATCCAGTCGCTGCGGTACATCCTCGAGATCGCGCCCAGCGCCGAACTCGCTCCGGACCAGCTCGACGAAGCCGACCTCATGCCGTACGTGGTGCTGGACGACCTGCTGTTTCTGTTTGCGCGCCAGCGGATGACGCTCACGGAATGCTGGCGAGTCCTGTGCGCGCGGTACCCCGACGTGGACCGCGAACAGTTGCGGGCGTGGACCACGGATTTCGGCAAGCGGTTCGTCAGCAACCAGTGGAAACGCGACCAGCACCCCGTCACCATGAAAGTGATGGATCTCGATCTCGACCCAAAGACGGGGTTCAGGTTCCCCGTCACCCAGAGCATCAAATACGAGCTTGATGAACTCGCGAAGGCCGATTAAGCCTACTCGATCCTGAAGCTCTGGCCGCCGGTATAGATCGAGTTGTCGACGAACAGGTCCGTAAACGGATCAGTGCCGGGTTCAAGCTGTTCGTCGAAGTCGAACCGGAGGATCGGGCCAAACGACGCGAACGGCAGGTCCTCTCCCCACACGATGCCACCCGGATTGGCCAGTGTGATCCACATCCCGTCTTGCGGCGAACCTTCCGTGGTCATTTCCCAACCGTTGCAGAGGCCGTTGTCGGGTTCGGCCACTTTTTGGACGGTGAACTCGCTGTTGCTCCGCGCGTAGATCCAAATCTCCCAAATATACCGCGGGACGTACGCCGCGCGGAGGAAGTAGGTAGTCTGGCCGTCGCTGGTGGAGGGCACGACGCGGAGGATGCCCTGCAACTCGTCGCTGGCGTAGGTGGTCACGTTGAAACGCACGGGGGCGATGTAAGTCGCGGTACTCTCATCGATCTGCAGTTTGAACGACGGCACAAACTCGAGGTTCGCCCGCTTCAGCGTTGCCCAACGCAGCGTGTATTGCGCCGCCAGGTTGTCAACCACGTGCTGGAACCCGGCATCCAAATCGCCCGGCTCGAGTGCCACGTACAGCCGCCCCGGAACCCCCGACGTCACCGCTTGCAGCGCTGCCATATTCACGTCATCGCCAAACCCGACACAGTAGATGCGCACGCCGCGCGCGATCGCCCTGTCTCGCACATCGTCGGGCGTGCGGATGCTCGACGTGTCGTTGCCGTCGGAGATGAATACGAGGTTTCTGGTCTCATCTTTGCCGTCGGTGGGCTCGAACTCGCCCAACGCCGCATAGACGGCGTCCCAGCATCGGCTAGCGCCTGCATAAGGTAGTACTATTGCCCCAATTTGATCGATCTGGTCACTGACAAACTCCTTGTCTGCGGAAAAGTCGCACACTTTCCCCGGTTCATCGTTGCCGAGGTGAAACTCGTAAACGCCTACCAGCGTGTCGGCTTCGAGTGCGGGGAGCAGCACGTCTATGACGGCGTCTTCCATGGCGCCGATGGCGCCGGGCGTGGCGGCCATGCTCAGGGTGTAGTCGAGGACGAGGTAGATGGCGCCCTGTTTGGCGCCGGCGCGCACCAGGTACGGCGGCGACTCGAGCGCGCTCGTGGGGATGTTGTCTTCGGAACATGTTACGCCGATGCCGGCCGGATCGACGATGACGGGGGCGCGGTTGCGGTCCTGGATCACGAACGTGAAATCCATCAGGTACGGCGAAGTGTAGGTGTACGAGACATCCTCGACCCGGAGTGCGCCGGCGGTCGCCTCGCTGCCGTCCGATGTGAGCGTTATATCGACTCGCCGGGAATTGATCCCGCTCGCCGAAATGATGACATACCCGGAATGGACGCCGGCCGCCAGCCCGTACCGGCTCACGTTGAGTGTGATGACGCGCCGGTCGTTTGCGCCGGTGCTCGACCCGGACGTTGGACTGCAACCGATCCAGGGGGTGGGGGTGGACACGGTGAAATCCAGCCGCGGCACGGCCGGATTCGAGTTCCAGACCTCGAGGTTCCACGGCTGGCGGCTCGACCCGAAGTCATAACTCGTTTGAGAGACGGCAATGGCGTCTTTTTTCCGCTCGGGCGGGCAGCCGGTTAAGATCACGGCGACACCCAACCACATCACGGCCAGAACGACCCTCGCTCCGTTTTGCATGGTCATACCCTCCCCGTTTATTGCGCCAACGACAGCATTACCCAGATGCGCCCTCGTTTTTTACCAACTATGGATACAAGGCAGCCGCACGATCGTTGCAACAGGCGGGTCGCGGCTGGTTTTGCGTCTCAACCGGGCGGCCAGTGGAGCGGGCGGCCGCCGACGATGTGCATGTGGATGTGAAACACTTCCTGGCCGGCCCATGCGTTGCAGTTGATCACGTAGCGGCACCCATTTTCGGCGATTCCTTCGGCTTGGGCCACTTGGTTTGCCCGCAGCATCATCCGCCCCAGCAGGCCCGAGTCTTCCTCGTCTGCGTTGATGATGCGCTCGATGTGCTTTCGGGGAATGATCAGGACGTGTACCGGTGCGGCGGGATGGATGTCGCGGAATGCGTAGAACTCTTCGTCGGAATACACTTGGTTCGACGGGATTTCACCCGCGGCTATCTTGCAGAAAAGACAACTTTCGGCCATCTGTTCCTCCCGTATGTTCAGGCCCTGCCCGGGTGAGGGATCGGGCCCAACTCGCCCAGTTCGTATTGGATTAAAGTGGCGCCGGCGATGGCGGCCATTTCGGATCGGTAGGTGGCAGCACCCAGGCATATGGGAGTCACGCCCGCCTCAAGCGCGGCAGCGATTTCCTCGTCGGTGAAATCGCCTTCCGGCCCTACCATCAGCGCCACGGAACCGCCGCCCAGCGCCGTCCGCAGTGGTGCGGCATGCAAGTCTTTGGTCGCCAGCAGCACCGGCGCGGCGGCGTTGCGGACAGCCTCCTCGATCCCGTCGGCGAGGATGAATTCGGGCAGCCATATGCGACCGCACTGTTTGCAGGCCTCGATGGCGGTGCGCGTCCATTTGTCGCTGTGCACGGGTTTTCGTTCGGACCGCTGCGCCCGGAAAAACACGAACCGCGCCACGCCCAGTTCGGTCCCGTGCTGAACGATGAAGTCCAGCGCCTTATCGCGGTGCAGCCAGGCCTGCAACAACGTCAGCCGGCGCGGCGGCGGCGGCAACACCCGCTCTTCCAGCGCCTGGACCACGACCTCGCGCTTCCCCGCGGTTACCACCTCGCCCGATATCTCGCGCCCGTGCCCGTCGAACAGCGCCACCGGATCGCCCGGCCGGACACGCACCACGTGCAGCGCGTGATGGGCCTCGTCGCCCCCCACAACGATCTCGCCCGTGGCCGCGGTGTCCTGCGGAATATACATCCGGTGCAAGTGCGCCATATAAGCAGCATACCCGCAGCGGCACGTTGAAGCAACCATCGTAGCGCAGGTGTCCCGCCTGCATATTGGGAGGTATAGCGTGCACGGACGAACACGGACTGACACGGACGAACACGGACCAAAAGCGGGACATCCCCTACAAAAACCGGGGCCGTCCCAACGTGCAGGCGAGACGCCCGCAGCACAACATGCAGGCAGGACGCCTGCGCTACCTGAGTTTGACTTCTCCCCAAACCGCATATTATTATCCGATTTTGGCGGCTAACCTGAACTTTACCCATGGATTTTATTTGCAACAGGTCAACTCTATCCGGTGAGGTCGCGATACCGGGCTCGAAATCCCACGCGATCCGCGCCGTCAGCATCGGTGCGCTTGCGGACGGTGAGAGCCGGATCGAGTGCCCGCTGGATTCGGCGGACGCCCGGTCTGCCGTCCATGCCTACCGCGGGCTTGGCGCCGTCATCGCGACCGATGAGGATACCTGGACGGTGACGGGCGTCGGCGGCAGGATCGAGACGCCCGAAGACGTGATCGACATCGGGAATTCGGGCACCAGCCTCAACGTGGCGCTGGGCTCGTGTGCGTTGTTGCGGGGCGGGCTGGCCGTGCTCACGGGCGACGGCCAGATCCGGCGTCGGCCATCCGGGCCGCTGGCGCAGTCGTTGACCGATCTCGGGGCGCGCGTCCGGTCGACGCGCGGCAACGGTTGCCCGCCGTTTGTTGTCCAAGGGCGGTTGCGCGGCGGCGAGACCTCGCTCGAGGCCGTCAGCAGCCAGTACCTGACCAGCCTGCTGATCAACGCGCCGCTCGGCGACGGCGACAGCCGCATCCGCGTCCCGCTGCTGCACGAGCGGCCGTACGTCGAGATGACGCTCGACTGGCTGCGGCGCCAGGGCGTCCGGCTCGAGCACGACGAGGGTCTGCGCGAGTTCCACGTGCCCGGCGGGCAGGGTTACAAGTCGTTTGAGCGGCGAATTCCGGGTGATTTTTCGACGGCCACGTTTTTCCTTTGCGCGGGCGCGATCGGCGGCAACCAAATCACAAGCCTGGGCCTCGACATGAACGACACGCAGGGCGACAAGGCCGTGGTCGACTATATTCGCCAGTTGGGCGCGCAGGTCGAGGTCGAGGAAAACCGGATCACGGTGCGGCCGGGGCGCCTGCGGGGTTGCGAGATCGATTTGAACGCCACGCCGGACGTGCTGCCGATGATGGCGGTGCTGGCATGTTTTGCCGAGGGCACCACGCGGCTCGTGAACGTGCCGCAGGCCCGGATTAAAGAGACGGACCGGCTCACGGTGATGCATCGCGAACTCGAGCGGCTGGGCGCGCGGGTCGAGGAGTTGGCGGACGGCCTCGTAGTGACGCACAGCGATTTGTGCGGGGCGGACGTCGACGGCCACGGCGACCACCGCATCATCATGGCGCTGGCTATCGCTGGCACGATGGCCTCGGGTAAGACGCGGGTGCGCGGGGCGGATGCGGTGGATGTGACGTTCCCGGGGTTCATTGAGGCAATGACAGGGCTGGGTGCGGAGATGTGGAGCGTGTATGAGTGAAGAAGGCTGTAGGCTGTAGACCGTAGACTGTAGGGAAGAAAACCGACGGGAGGCATTATGCTGGGTTGCACGTATGGGAAGATGTTCAAGGTTACGGTTGCGGGGGGCAGTTATCAGGAAGGGCTGACAGTCCACCTGCAAGGCGTTCCGCCGGGAATGAGATTTACCGAGGCGGACATCTACGAGGCGTTGCTGACGCGGAAACCGGGCCAGAGCGAACTGGCGTCGCCGCGGCGCGAGCCGGACGTGCCGGTGATTTACAGCGGCGTCAATGCGGCCGACACCATGCCGGGGTTCTCGAACGCCGGATTGACCAACGGCACGCCGCTTGTGATCTTGATCCCCAACCTGGACCGTCATTTCGAGCACATCGACCAGTACCAGAAGACGAACCGGACGCCGCGGCCCGGCCACGCTTCGTATGCGTCGTACCAGAAGTACGGCGAGTGCGACGACTCGATTGGCGCGGGCTTTTTCAGCGGCCGGTACACGTCGACGATCGTTGCGGCGGGCGCGGTCGCACGGCGGGTGCTCAAACAGCACGGCGTCGAAGTGTTTGCTTACGTTAGAGAAGCGGCGGGCGTGCGGGCGTCCGACGTGCCGCACGACGAGGCGCGGAAAAAGGTGGATACGTATCGCGATGTCCGCCGGCAGTACGACCCGATCTACCAGTGGGCGTTCACCGAAGGCCGGATCAAACCGGAGATGCGGCTGCTCGAGAAGATGGCCGTGCTGGCCGAGCTCGAACGCGACCTCATCCCGATCCAAGATGCCGCGCGCCCCATGAAGCCCGCGGAGATCCGCGCCGAGTTCGGCGTCCACCCCACGATGAATTGCCCCGACGTCGACGCCGCGTTCGAAATGGAGAAACGTATCCTCGAGATCCGCGACGAGGGCGATTCGAGCGGCGGATTGGTCGAGGTCGTCGCTACCGGCCTGCCCGCGGGTATGGGCGAACCCGTGTTCGAGAAACTCGATGGCGAGCTGGGCCGGATGATGAGCATCGGCACCATCAAGGCCGTGGAGATCGGCGCGGGGCTCGCCGTCAAAGACCTGCGGGGCTCGCAATCCAACGACCAGATGCGCGTCAAAGACGGGCGCGTCGTATTCGACTCAAACAACGCCGGCGGCATCACCGGCGGCCTAACCACCGGCCAGCCCATCGTCGTGCGGCTTGCCGTGAAACCCACGCCGACCATCGCCAAAGATCAGCACACCATCGACAAGGTGTCGCTCGAAAACGCCACGCTCAGCGCCGTCACACGTCGAGACCCAACCATCGTCGCCCGAGTCTGGCCCGTCGCGGAAGCCTTCACGGCCATCATCCTGCTCGACCAATACATGCAACACCTCGGCTACCAAGCCATGTGGCGGAAATAACCGTCTTTCTTTGCTTCTTTCTTTCTTCGCAGAAAGAAAGAAGATCAGTTGATAAATCCGTTATATCTTCCCATCCAGTAGGGGAGGAGCCAGAATGTGGGGGCCCATTCGGTTTGGCCGTTGTCGCCCTGTGTGGCTCTCCAGGGGTTGTTGTCCCAGCGGACGACGCCGCGTTCGCTGGGTGGGAGGAGGCGGTTGGTTTGGACGTCGTCGAGGATAGGTTGGCGGACGAGTTTGAGGTCTTCGCGGGTTAAGTTATCGACGGTCCAGTCGATGAGGTCGAGCGGTGTGTCGCGCAGGAACGCCAGCGAGTCTTCCAGGTTGGGGTTGCCGCCGGTGAGCATGGCGTAGGTGAAATTGAAGTAGGGGCTGTTTTCCTTGCCGGCACCGAGGTACCATCCCTCGACGCTTTCGCGGTACAACGCCCGCAGTTCCGGGTCGGTTTCGTAGGCGAGGAGGGCGGGATAGGCGAGGGCCAGCAGTTCGTCGTCGATATGGGTCCGCCATCCGGGGATGTAGGTTTTGGCGCGGCGGACATTCTCGGCGTAGCCTTCGTCAAACAGCAGGCGGCGGTATTCGCGCGCGTACTTGTCGTCGCCGGTGACGTGCCACGTCGCTTTAAGGTATGAGAGGATCTCGACGGAGTTGATGCCGCGTTCGGTGGCCCAATCCGGGTCGTGGTTGAGCCGTTCGGGGGCCCACACGCCCCACCGGGTATGCGCGCCGTCGATGTCGATCAGGACGTAGCCGTGGTCGATGATGTGATCCATGATGCGGCGCATATGGCCGCGCAACTCTTCTTTCTGCGCATCATCCGCGACGAGGTCGTAGAAGATGGGCAGGGCATAGAAATGGCCGGTCATTTCGTCGCTGCTCGTGTCGCCTTTCCACAGCCACCCCTCGCGCGTCGCGGGCCGCCAGCGCTGCTCGACGGGTTTGTTCCGCACGTCTTCGGCGGCCATGTCGGCGCGCTCGCGGTCGGAGTACGCGCGGTTGGCGTCATGCACGCTCGTCCATGAATCCGGCACGACGGTGCGGGCCACAAAACCTGTCGTGCCGGTGTACCGCTGGAGGTCCAGCAGCGCGGTGTATGCGCTAACAGCACGTTGGCGCGCGTCGGGATCTTTCGTCGCCGCGTAACGGTAGCATTCCGCCGCGAGATACATGGCCGTGTATTGGCCGTCGTTGTCATCGTCCATGGGTTTCCACGATTCGATATCGCCCGGGCGTTCGAGCCGGACTTTCTCGACCAGCCCCGGTTCGCGCACGTGGCGTTCGGCCGTGACGGTTTCAAAATAAGCCGCCTTCTCGGCGAGCGTCGTCTGCCTGCGCCTGATCGCGCTGACGCCCGCCGCCGTGGCCACGTAGGCCGTGCCATCCGGCCCGAATGCCACGTCGCGCACGTCGTCCGACAGCAACCACCTCCGGCTGTGGCGCAGCGACCAGTCGCGGCCGCCGTACCGGGCGACGCCGAGTTTCGTACCGACCCACATCCGGCCGTCGGGGCCGCGCCTGACGCACTGCACGAAGACGTCGTGCAATCCCTCGTCCGGCGTCATCTGGCCCACGCGCACGCCGCCCCGGTACAACGTCACCCCGCCGAGCCCGCCGGCCCACAGCGTCCCTTCGGAGTCAAATGCCAGCGCGGCAACGTCCGGGCTGAGGATCTCGTTCTCTTTTTGGTACACGCCCCTCTCATTAGGCCGCACGCATGCCAGCCCCGTCCCCGTAGCGACCCACAACGTGCCGTCGCCATCCACGATCACGTCGCGCCGGTTCACCGACCCCGGAATGGATTCGGCCGCCGCGACGCCACCCGCAACGCGCCACGCGCCTTTCGGCCCCATCGCCAGTGCGCCGCCCTCGATGACGGCAATGGCCGTCACGGGCCCTTCCACGCCTTCCACCCGCGTCAGACCTTTTGCCGTGCCGCGATACAGCCCGTCCCACGCGCCCGCCCAGACCTCGCCGCCAGGACCGGCCACGATTTTGTAAGCGGGTCCGGCGTCGTCGAGGAGCGGCCGGCGCCATGCGCCGTTCTCGAGCACGAACATGCCGGCCTGCGTTGCCGCCCAGAGGTTGCCGGCGGAATCGACGGCGATGGAGCGGACGTCGTTGGCCTCCTCGGAAGCCAGGGTGTAGGGCTTGTGCTGTTCCTGCCAGAACGGTTCGTCGGGTATTTGTGCCGCCATCGCGGCAACGGCCATTATGATGCACCACATGCCATATTCCTCTGGAGTTTGGCTGCCGGTTTGCAGTGTAGCTTGTAACCGTGGCCGATCTCCAACCGGGTCGGGTTAGCTCTCCGTCGAACCCCTACCGGGGTTCCGAATAGGGGGCGCCCGCTACCCAGGATAGCGCCAACCCCTCCGGGGTAGCCACAATCCTGGGCTGACGGTTATCAAACCCCTACCGGGGTTTTAGATTACTGCTGTGTCGTGTTGTGTTAACATCATGCCGTGGCAATGTGGGGAGAGGTTCTGTGGCAATGTGGGGAGAGGTGCCGTGGCAATGTGGGGAGAGGTTCTGTGGCAATGTGGGGAGAGGTTCTGTGGCAATGTGGGGAGAGGTTCTGTGGCAATGTGGGGAGAGGTTCTGTGGCAATGTGGGGAGAGGTTCTGTGAAACTACTTGTGCTGGGTGGTTGCGCGGACATGGCGGCGCCGCTGTTGAAGCTTCTGCAGTCGGACAAGGACGTCGGCGCGGTGACGCTGGCGGATATCAACGCGAGCAAGGCCGAGTTACTGGCCGTGGAGTGTGGACCGCGTTTTTCGGCGGTGGGTTGCGATGCGACGGATCGGGAGAAGGTTCTCGGGGTGATGCGCGGCCACGACGCGGTTGTGTGCTACGTGGGGCCTTTCTACCGTTTCGAGAAACCTTTGGCGGCATGTGCCATTGAAACGGGCGTTCCGTACGTGTCCATCGCGGACGATTACGACGCGTACCTCGATGTGATCACGCTCGAGGAAGCCGCGCGCAACGCCGGCGTCAAAATCCTCACCGGCTTTGGGAATTCACCGGGCCTGACGCAGATGCTCGCCCGGAAAGGCTACAACGAGGTGGCCAACCCGTTCCGCATCAGCATCAACTGGTGCGCAGGCTCGAGCGAGCAGGTGGGACCGTCAAACCTGATGCACCTGTTCCACATTTTCAACGGCACCACGCTCCAGTGGGTGGGCGGGCGCGAGGTTCGCGTGAAAACCGGGGCCGGCGGCAAGTGGGTCGAGTTTCCGGTGCCGGTCGGCCGTGCGCGGGTGTTTTACACCGGCCACGCCGAAAGCGTGTCGCTGCCGCGCAACCTTCCCGGTCTCGAAGAGGTGACGCTGCACGGGGGCGTGAAGCCGGCGTACATTGTGCGGCTTGTCAAGCTGATGAGCGCGTTGCGCCTGATCTTGACGCACTCGAGGCGTGCGCGGCTGGCGCGGTTTTTCCATCGGTTTGAAAAATGGTTCTCGTCGCCGGGGCTCGACCAATCGGTTGGTCGTGTCGAAGTCTATGGCAGGGAAAACGGCCGCATTGTGCAGAAAACGTTCACCTACGCCGGTCATATCGCCGAGATCACGTCTTTGCCGGCTTATCTGGCGGCGAAATGGCTGTGCCTGGGCAAGTTCAACGACAAACCCGGCGGCGTGTACGCCCCCGAAAGATTGCTCGACCGCCCGGACGAGTTTCTTGATCAACTACGTGCGTTGGGGCTCAAGATCTGGCCGTGACTCGACCTATTCCAGCGCTTTTACCAGGAGTTCCTCGAAGGCGTCTTTGTCTTTCCAGCCCAAGGCGCATTTTACGGGCCGGCCGTTTTCGTCGGGGACGGTGTTGCCCTTGTCGTCGATGGTGAGTTTCACCGTCTTCATCTCGCAAAACGATTGGTCCATGGCCAGGTAAACGGCTTCGGTGTCGAACAGGACGCTGCTTTCACCCTCGGGATATTTGTCGAAGTTTGTCCAAGCCCGGTAGTTGGCGATGACGGTCTGTGCGCGCGGATCCTTCGAGTCGCGCACCCGAGCGAACCGCTCGCCTTTGAGGATAATCGTGCCGCAGGTATCCAGCGGGGCGAAGGTGATGTCCCACGGCGCGGCAAACACGGCGCGCGCCGCTTCGATATCCCGGTACACGTTATATTCCGGCTGCCGGCCCTGTTTTCCGCCGTAGCCGATCTCGACGCTGCCCGCCATCGACACGACCCGCGCCTTTTCGGCAATGCGGGGCTCGCGGCGCAGGGCCTCGCGGAGGTTGGTCTGCGGGCCGATGACGATCAGCGTCACGGGCCGCTCCGCCTTCATTATCAAGTCGATCATCGCGCCGACGCCGTCCTCGTGCACTTTTCCGGGGTACATTTTCAGGTCGTAATCGGCCAGCCACTTCGCCTGGTGGATGGGCCTGTCGGTGTTTTTCACGCCGGCGCCGATCGGGATGTCCGTCCGTCCAATCTTGTCCAATATCTTCGCGAGCAGTCGTGTCTTGGTCGGCGTGTCGTCCGACGCAGTGATCACCAGCCGCAGGTCCAGTTGTGGCGACCCCAGCAGAAATGCCAGCGCCCAGGTGTCGTCGATGTCGTCGCCGATGTCCGTGTCGAGGATCGCGACGGGCGCGCCGGTCCCGCCGGTCACGGCTGAAAAAATGTGGACAGTTGCCAGAAGAATTCCCATGAGCGTTACTCCTCGAACAGGTTGATCCGGGCCGATTTTAGCACACCGGTGCCGTGACTCTCTCCCCTGCCCCGCCGGTCACGTTGCCCCGGAGGGCTGTGTTAAAATACACATTGGCTTTCAACACGGGGAAAACCCATGCCGCTGTATCGGAAACGGAGGTTTCAACGGCCCGGCTTGCCCGAACTCGTCGCGGTGGCCGCCGTGATTGCCGCGATAACCGCAGCCGTGGCGTGGCTCGATGCGGCGACGGCCCCGACACTCGAACAGACCTCCGGCCGGATCGTCTCGTGCGACATCCGTCTCACCCATTACAACGCCGCGTCCGATCTCTCGAAAGTGTTTGTGGATTACGCGTACAGCGCCGGGATAGGCACGTATACGGGCCACTGGGAGGGATTCTGGCCATCCACCAAAAGCCCGGACGCCCTGCCCCCCGATAAGCTGGACTTGCTCAAGTCGCCCGGAAGAACCATCACCGTGTTCTACGACCCCGCCGACCCGCGCAAGAGTTTTCTACATAACCCGGCAACCCGGTTTCCCGCTCTGTACGCGCTTGCCGCCATCGCCACGGCGCTCGCCGCCCTCATTTACCTGGTGCGCATCTACCCGGCGTGGAAACGGTAGACGCGGACGTCTCGCCCGCGCCATCCAGACCGCCAGCCCCGAAACGTCAAACACAGCAACGTGCAGGCGGGACGCCCGCACCACAATTGCCGGACATTGTGGTGCGGGCGTCCCGCCTGCACGGCTCGTTACGTGATCCGGAGTGAGTCGATGGCTTCGACATACGAGTCGGAGCCGAAGATATAGGAGCCGGCCACGAGCACGTTTGCCCCGGCTCGGATGACGTCGGGCGCGGTACCCGCGTCGATCCCACCGTCGACCTCGAGGTCTTTCTCGCCGATCATGGCGCGCACGTTCTCGATCTTGCGCAACATCTCGGGTATGAAGGCCTGCCCCCCGAACCCCGGGTTTACCGTCATGACGAGCACCATGTCCACGGCATCGGCCAGGAACTCGATTTCGTCCTCGCTGGTTCCGGGATTGAGCACGATGCCCGCCTGGCACCCGAGTTCTTTGATGGCGCCGATAGTCCTGTGCGGATGGTTTGCGCCTTCAACGTGAACCGAGATGATGTCGGCGCCGGCGTTGGCGAAATCCGCCACGTACCGTTCCGGCTCGACAATCATCAGGTGGACGTCCATCGGCACCGTCGAGTACTGGCGAAGGGCGGCCACCACCGGCGGGCCAATGGTGATGTTCGGCGTGAACTGGCCGTCCATCACGTCGATGTGGATCAGGTCCGCCCCCGCCTCAATCACTTCCTGGATCTCTTCGCCCAGCCGGCCGAAATCGCTGGCGAGTATCGAGGGTGCGACCTTGATTCTTGACGCGGTCATGTATTCCTCCTACGCGCGTCCTCGCGCGCTTATTGCACGGTGTATTGGGTGATGACGGGCTCGTTCTCCCCCTCGTAGACGTGCGTCTGGGCGAGTTGCCCGTCGAGGTAGATTTCAACCGTCATCTTCTCAATAAAGCCGATCGGCGGGGACTTGATCGTCTGGCCAGAGCGGAATTTCGGCGGCATCCCGTTGACATAATGGCGCTCGAGCGGGAATTGGGTCTCGCGCTTGCCGTTGCGGTCGATCGTATCGAGCCGCACTTCTCGTTCGAACCAGCTATGGGGCACCACGTAGACGATCCGGACATAACGTTGGGCGTCGGGCAATTGCACCGAACCGGACGGATACACGTCGTAGGTGACTACGTCGCCTTCCTGGACGAGCGTGCCGGCGGCGGGCCGCTGATCGAGCACGACGTCGAACCTCTGCCCCAGCATGTCGACGCGGTTTGGCTTGGCCTTGATGCCGTAGGGCGCCAGGGCCTCGTCCACGTCGCCCACGGGCATTCCGACGAGGTCGGGCATGATAAACGCAGGCTTTGTTTCGCTGGCACCGTCGCTGACGAGCAGGTTGATGCGCGTCGAGGCCGACACCAGCCGCGCCGACGCGGGATCCTGGGCGAGCACCGTGTCGCGGGGCGCGGTGTTCCGCACCCGCGCTACCGTCCCAAGCGCAAACGAGGTGCGGCGGATCTCTTCCTCGGCCTTCGCCAGCGGCTTGTCGACGAGGCTGGGCGGCGCGAGCGATTCGGTTCCCGCGCTCACCGTCAGGAACACCTTGTGGCCGGTGCGGACGACTTTTCCCGGGGCGGGCCGCTGCGAGATCACGTAATATTTCGGCGCCTGCTCGTCGGCGACCATTTTGGGTTTTAGAATTTCGAGGCCTTCCTCGGCGAGCTGGTACGAGGCTTCGGTGATGGGCCGCAGGGTGACATCGGGCACTTCGACGTACGCGCCGCCTTTAAGCGATTCGTAATACACGTAATAGCCGGCGCCCGCCATCAGCGCCAGGAAAAAGGCCGTCGCAAACGACCACCGCGCGCACCACCATAGGAACAGGAAAACAAACAGGACAAAGTTCAGCACCGCTTCCGCAAGCGCATCAAGAAAAACCCGTCCAATCCCCCTTTTTCGGGCAGGATCCGGTACTGTCCCGGGCTTATTTGCCACTGTCTGAACCATTCTGGACCTTCTTCGAGTGCGACGTTTTCCGATTCTGCCTGCGTAACGGCGCGCGCCACGTCGGTTGTTTCGGCGCGCGTGAACGTGCAGACGGAATACACCACCACTCCGCCATTCTTGCAGAGATCCACCGCGGATCGCAAAAGTTCCAATTGGAGCGCGGCGAGCCGGGCCGGGGCGTCCGGCTGCGCCCGCCATTTCAGGTCGGGATGGCGGCGCAACGTCCCCAGCCCGGTGCACGGCGCGTCCACCAGCACGCGGTCAAACCCCTGCCGCAACGGCGGTTTTGTGCCGTCGCCGCAAACGGGATACACGCGCTCGATCCCGAGGCGGGCGGCGTTTTGGCGCACCAGCCCCAGTTTTCCTGGGTGGATGTCCATGGCGATCACGCGGGCCGCGTCGCCGGTTAGCTGCGCCAGGTGTGTCGATTTCGTGCCCGGCGCCGCGCAAAGATCTAATACGCGATCCCCCGCATTTGGTTCCAACAGGTGCGGCGGCAACATGGACGCCGCGTCCTGCACGATGAAATCGCCCTCGCTGAACCGTTTCGACCGCGCGGGCGGCGGGCCCGCCAGCAGCGTCAGTTCTTCCGGGACAGGGGTTCGCTTGACGGCCACCGGTTCTTTCTCGTTGAACGCCGCGAGTAGCGCCTCGACGTTCGTGCGCAGCGTGTTGACCCGGATCGTGGTGGGCGCCTCGGTGTTTGACGCGATGCAGATGGCCTCCGCCCGTTCTTCGCCGAACTCGTCGATCCAATTGCGCACAAGCCACTCGGGCATCGAGCAACGAACCGACAGATGCCGGACCACGTCTTCTTCGCGCGGCGGCAGGTCTACGTCCTCCAGCTTTTGCGGCACTTTCCGCAGCACCGCGTTGGCCACCCGCGCCGTCCCCGCATGGCCGCGGTACCGCGCCAACTCGACGCTGGTGTGGACCATCGCCGGGAACGTCACCTGGTTGAGAAACAGCGCCTGGAACACGCCCAGCCGCAACACCACCAGGACCGGGCGCGGCAACTGATCGAGCGGCTGGTGCAACCGGGCCGCCAGCACGTAATCGCAAAGCGTCTTGTGCCGGGTCGTGCCGTACACAAGCTGCGTCAGGAACCGCCGGCCGCGTTCGCTGACGTCCGCCCGTTGCAGCGCTTTGTCCAGGACGATATTGAGGTAGGCGCCCTCGAAAAACACCCGCAGCAACACGTCCACCGCCGTGTTGCGCACCATATCGACATCGTGTTTCACATTTAGTCTCGTGCTTTTTGTAGTGCGGCCGCTCTCAGCGCAGTTGCCGTCACCTTTGGATAGCGGCCAACGCGCAAGCAAGCTTGCGCACTCCAAAATGCCTCGGCATGTTTCAACGTTGTGGTGCCGGCGTCTCGCCTACGACCCGCGGTGGGGTCGAACTCCTGCTCGCCTCTGGAGTTTCTACATTATCACGCCGCTGCGGTGCGAGCCAAGTGGTCTAACGAAATGTTGATTCCCAGCGGGATGATCATTTCTGGATGTTGGCGCCTTTCTTCTCTAAGCAGCGTGATGAGATCGAGGCGCGAGGGTCTTTGGGCCTTTCGTCTCCACGTGCGTAGCCTGGCGTAATCATCAGTTCTTGGTGGCCCGAAAGTGAGTAGTGCGACGAGCAGAAGAGCGAAACCATGCTGGCGGCAGCCGCACGGTGTACAACTGCAACTTGTTTAAGTTGAGGCGTGTGCCGGGGCATGGTAGTATTTCGTTGGAATGAGGCGGAACTGGCATGGACTCTGAGCGTATTACGGAAGTTGTAGCCATAGACGGCCCTGCGGGTGCGGGAAAAAGCACGGCGGCGCGGCGGCTGGGGAAGTTGCTGGGATTCGCGTTTCTAGACACGGGGGCGATGTACCGGGCCGCGACGTGGCGCGCACTCGATCGGGGCGTTGACCTGGACAATCACGCCGCCCTGGCCGGGTCGACTCAGCAGATGGACCTCCGGATCGACGAGTCCGACGGCAAACAAACCGTGCTCGTGGACGGGCGCGACGTAACCGAGGCGATCCGATCGCAGGAAGTTACGAAGGAGATTTATCGGCTGGATTCGATTCCAGAAATCCGGGCGCACCTAGTCGAGTTGCAGCGGCATGTGGCGTCTCTCCGGCCAACGGTAGCCGAAGGGCGCGACATGGGCACCGTGGTGTTCCCGCGGGCGAAATGCAAGTTTTATATCGAGGCGTCGCTGGATGAACGTGCGCGGCGGCGGTTTGAAGAACTGCGAACCAACGGGATAGAAGTCGATTTTCAGGCGTTGCGCGACGAAATCGAGAGCCGCGACCTTAAGGCGATGACGCGGGCCATCTCGCCGTTGCGGCCCGCCGACGACGCGGTGCGGATCGACACGACGCACATGACGCTCGAGCAAGTGGTGGACCAAATGGCCGCGCTGGCGCGGTCGGTGTTTTAGCGATGCCGCCGCAAGCGCGCGCGTGGTCCGTTGCGCAAGAGGACCGCAAGGGTTCGAGTGACCTGGCGGCGTCGCTGGGCATCCCGCGGATAGCGGCCCACCTCCTGATGGTGCGGGGCATCACCACCAACGAACAGGGCCGGCGATTCTTGCTGCCGGCGCTCGATCACATCTCGGACCCGTTTTTGCTCACGGACATGCGCGCCGCGGTGGACCGGATCGCGATTGCGCGGTCGCGGGGCGAGTTTGTGCAGGTGTTCGGCGACTACGACGTCGATGGGATCGCCGGGACGTGCATTCTGGTGAACGCGCTGCGGCGGTTCGGCATCGAGCGTTCCGCCTACGGCATGCCGAGCCGGCTGACCGAAGGCTACGGCTTGATGGCGGAGCACGTCGAAAACGCGCGTAACGCCGGCGTGGACTTGATCATCACGGTCGACAACGGGATCAACGCGCGTGAGGCTGCCCGGGCCGCCCGCGCCGCGAACATCGACTTGATCGTGACCGACCACCATCAAATCGACGGCGAATCGCCGGACGCGGCCGCCATAGTCAATCCGAAGCGGGAGCAGCTGGATTGCGGATCGGCGGACGCTTCGGGCGCGACGGTGGCATTCAAGCTGGCGTGGGCGTTGACGGGCGAGATCCGCGATCTGGACCTCGCGGCGCTCGGGACCGTGGCGGACGTGGTGCCGCTGCGGGGCGAGAACCGGGCGCTGGTGGCGATGGGGCTCGATGCGATGATACGGGAGCCGCGGATCGGGCTGGTGGCGCTGGCAATGAGCGCCGGGTTCGACATCAGCGAGGTAACGGCGGAGAAGATCGCATTTCAACTTGCCCCACGCCTCAACGCGGCGGGCAGATTAGGCAACGGCTTGATTCCGCTCGAATTGCTGCTGACAACATCGGTACGCGAGGCGGCCCGGATGGCTGCCGAACTGTCCGAAGCGAATCGCCAGCGGCGGGAGATCGAAAAAGACATTTACGATGAGGCGGTTTGCGCGATTGAATCGTTGGGGCCCGTTGGGCCGGCGATTGTGCTTGCGAGCCGGAGCTGGCACGCAGGCGTGATCGGGATTGTGGCGTCGCGGCTGCTTCATTTGTATCACCGGCCGGTGGTGCTGATTTCGGTGGACGAGAAGGGGCTGGGCCGTGGTTCAGGCCGGAGCAGCAACTCGTTTGACCTGGCGGGTGCGCTGGGCGCTTGCCGGGACACGTTGATCCGGTTCGGCGGCCACCATGCGGCGGCGGGGCTGGCGGTGGATGCAGAAAACCTGGATGCGTTTCGCGCGGCGTTCGAGGCGGAAGCCGCGCGGCGGCTCGAGGGGATGGACGAGGCGGCGCCGCCACTCGAGATCGACGCGCTGGTCTCGCTGAGCGAACTCGACCCGCAACTCGTCAAGACGCTCGACCAACTCGAGCCGTTCGGCTGCATGAACCCGATGCCGGTGTTCTGCTGCCACGGGGTGACGCTGCTGCCGCAGTCGCTGCGGGAGTTGACGGGTGGCCACGTCAAGTTTGTAGTGCGCCAGGGCGTGAAGACGATGGCGGCAGTCGGATTTCGGATGGCGGACACGATTCCGCCGGGGATCGAAGGGCAAGACATCGACATCGCGTTTACGCCCCGGTTCAACACGTGGCGCGGCGAAACCTCGATCCAACTCATTCTCAGGGATGTACGAGCCGGCGCCGCACCCGGCCAGAATGTTCACCTTTAGCATCAGGGTCCGCGAATAGAGTAAAATCCCCCTTATGGCTGTGTGCATTCAGACGGTTGAACTTGTCAAGCGTTATGGGTCGACGCTGGCGGTGGATCGTCTGAACCTCGAGGTGCAGGCGGGCGAGGTGCTGGGGTTGCTGGGACCGAACGGCGCGGGGAAAAGCACGACGATCGGGATGCTGGCCGGGCTTATCCGTCCCACATCAGGCTCGGTTTCGGTTTTTGGGAAGGATTTGCGCCGCCATTTTCTCGAGATCATGTCGCGGATAGGCGTGGTTTGCGAGCGCCCGGCGTTTTACGGCCATTTGTCGGCGCGGGAGAACCTGCTGATCCTGGCGCGGCTGGCCCGGCGTGAAGTGACGGTTGACAAGCCTCTTGACCGGGTGGGCCTGCTGGACGTGGCGAGCAAGAAGGTGCAGACGCTGTCGATGGGAATGCGGCAACGGCTCGGGCTTGCGCAGGCGTTGCTGCTCGAGCCGGAACTGTTGATACTCGACGAGCCGGCAAACGGGCTGGACCCCGAAGCGACGCGGGAAATGCTCGGGTTGCTGCGCCAATTGGCGAACGAGGCGCACGTCACGATAGTGTTCTCGAGCCACATGCTGCACGACGCTGAAGAATTGTGCGACCGCGTGGCCATTATCAACAAAGGGCGCCTCATCACGTGCGACAGAACCGACGCCCTGCTTTCCTACGACCAGACACATGCGGAGGTTCTGATCGACACGGCGGAAGCCGCCGCCAAACGGCTGGTGGACATGGCGTGGGTGGTGTCGGTGGAGGCGCGGCCGGGCCGGCTTGACGTGGTGTTGCGCGACGCCAACATTCACCAGCTCAACTCGTTCCTGCTCAACACCGGCTATCACGTGGCCGGCATTATGCCGCGCCGCAGAACCCTGCAGGACTACTTCCTCAAGGTGCTTAATTCATGATGGCAACGAGCCGAATCTGGAGCGAACTTAGCATAGTGCGGCGGCGCCGCAGAACCCTACAGGACTACTTCCTCAAGGTGCTCAACTCATGATGCGCGCGCGCGCGGCAATGGGCCGGATTTGGAACGCCTACAAGGTGGAGCTCACCAAAGCGGGGCGGAGCCGGTACACGTGGCTGTTGCCGCTGCTGCTGATCGCCGCGGTTTGCCTGATGCCGCTGATGCAGCCGCTTGCGCGCGACGGCGCCGCCGATTACCGGTTTGTAGCGTACGCGACGCGCGCGGCCGTGAACATCCTTGGCCTGATCATGCTGGTGGCGTATTCAGCGGCCCTGGTCTCGGCGGAGCTGGGCAGCGGGACCGCGTGCATGTCGCTGCTCCGTCCGCTGCACCGTCACGAGTTTGTCGCGGCGAAATTGTTGCTGGCCTTTACGTACGCGGCTCTGATAGGCGTGATCGCGGGCGTGGCATCGTGGGTCGTGGCGGCGCTATTCGGCGATCTGACGGGTGTCAGTTACGGTGGCGAAGCCGTTTACTCGAACCTGAGCATGGTTTGCGCGTACCTGCTGGGGCTGGTGCTGGCCCTTTTCCCGCTGTGCTCTTCGGCGGCGTACGGCGTGATGGTGTCGTCAATGACGCGCAGTACGGGCGCGGCGGTGGGCAGCGCGGTGGGCATATGGGTTTTGCTCGATGTAGTCAAATACCCGCTGCGGATCGCGCCGTTCCTGTTTTCGAGCTGGATCGAGGCGCCCTGGAACGTGTTTGTGGGGCGGGCGGACGGCCTGGATCCCGAGTGGATGCCGGACGCGGCGCTGACCGTTGTGGTGTCGCTGGTGTGGACGGCCGTATTTTCGGTGGCAGCGGCGTTTTCCGTTTCGCGGCGGAACCTTCAGCCATGATGGCGGCGCTGCAAATCCTGGTGGTTGGCGCTGTCACGTTCGTCGTGCAAGACCTGGCCGATCTCAGCGTTGATGTAGCCTCAGGCGAACCCGGATTCACGTACCGGCTCGCGGATCTCGACGACAACGGCCAGCAGGACCTGATCCTGCCTTCGGGGGTGTATTTCCAGCATAACGGGTCCTTTTCTGATTTGATGAAGGCGCCGAGCCCCGCGGCGGATGCGCCCGCCGCGTGCGACGTCTGGAACGACACGCTGTACCTGCGTTTGCCCGACCGTCTCCAAAAAGTCCGGTGGGAGGGCAAGACGTGGAGCATCGAAACGGATCAACCCGTGTCGTGGCCCGACCCCGGCGGCCAGATGCTGCTGTCGATGTACGCCGAGCCGCCGGGATTGCGGTTCGAGCGGTTTCTGCACGACGTCGACCGCAACGGCGCGCCCGAAATCGTCGTTCCCAACGAGCGGGGCCTGTCGGTTTTCCACACCGGCGCGGACGGCGCCTACCAGAAGGCGGCCGAGTTCGACGTGTTTCCACCGCTTCAGTTGGCGCGGGTCGAGGGCCGCCGGCTTTGGCCGGAGAACGAGCGGCGGATATCGTTTCCGGCGCGGACGATGAACTGCCGGTACAACGTCAACGGTAACGAAATTGCCGTCGTCACCCGGGAAGACGCGCACGGAGACGTGCGGCACGGAGACGTGCGTCGCCCGACCATGACGCGGGGGACGCTGGCCCGGTATCGCGTGAGACGTTTCACGATCGACACCGACGAGTTGCAGATTGTTTCGGCCGAGACGCGCGAAGAATTCACCGAGCCGTTTCCGCCACACCTTCAGTTCGCCCGCCTCAACGACGACAGCATCGTCGACATCGCGGGCGGCGACTGGCAGGTGGCTCAATCGTCGCCGCTGCCGATGCCTATTTACGAAACGCGGGCATCGACCGACGGCGGCAAAACGTTCAGGACGATCCGTGTAACGGGTTTCCGGCCGCACCAGTCGTTCATCGACGTCAACCACGACGGCAAGACCGACATGGTGACGGAATCGACGGGCCTTTTTGATGGGGGCGTGCGGGAGTCATTGGGCCGGTTCTGCACATCTCCGGAACTGCGCCACACGGTCAGAGTCTATTTGCAAGACGGCTCCGGCCGGTTCGCGCAAAAGGCCGATCTGTCGGGCGTGTTTTACATCCAATTGGAGGCGGCTCCGATCCGCGGCGGGATCATGTTCAACCGGTACCAGGCGGGCGAGTTGTTCAACCTCACCGGCGACTTTAACGGCGACGGCAGAAACGATGCGCTGGTGCAGGACAGGCCGGGCCGGCTCGCGCTCTACCTCGGGAGATCGGACGGATTCGACAGCCGCCCGTGCGCTTCGCTTTCGATCGGGAGCCTGAACCGGTTCACGGTGGCCGACTATAACGGCGACGGGCGTGCGGACATTGCGGCGCATTGGTACAACGCGGATGAACCCGCGGCGGAGTTAAAAACTAAACTGTATCTGACGCGGGAGGGCGGGGCATGATGTCATCAACCGCCTTGTTGCCGGCGTTCCTGGTGTCCGCGTTCTTTTTTGACGTCTGGGAGATCCCGCTGTCGGATCCGTCGGCGCCGGTTTTTCTTGCCCACGCCGACGCCGACAAAACAACGGCCGTGTTCGTGCTGAACGGTAGCAACCTGACGGCGTATTCAACCCGATCAAAACGTCCACCCACCATGGCCGTTCTGGCGGACGGCACCTCCGGATTCGATGTTGCCGACATTGACGAGGACGGTGTTTCGGAAATCATTGCCGTCTGCGGCGACAACATTATGAGTTACAAGCTTGTGCCGGCGGGATCGGCGCCCGTGGCCAAGACGCTGTTCGTACAACACAACCAGTTGTCCGCCCCGGCGGTTCAGCCGTTCCCGTACGTGATGGTCGTCCGGCACGACGATTTGAACACGGGTACGGAAACGGCGGCGCTGGCGTTGCCGTGCGAGAATACATTCGAGCTGCGCCGGTTTGACGGCACGCTCATCGCGAGTTATCCCATCGGCTCGGAAACCTCGCACCGGATATCCTACGGCAGCCCGTTTTCGGCGGCGTGGATCGATCCGCCACAGTCAGGCCCGCCCGGCAGCATCGAGGCGGAAGTCAACCGCGTGATCGCGTTCGAGCCCGAGTTGCCGCCCGACCTGCTGCCGATCGCGGCGCAGCCGCCGGGCTACCGACGGGGAACGTTGCGGCAGGCGCGGGACGCGGCAGGCGCCGGGCCGAACTCGTGGCCGTGGTTTCCGCTGAAAACCGACGGCAGCACCGCGCAGCGGGCATTGTACGCGCTGGCGGGGCCGGATTACCGCGACAGCGTGGTGTGCGTGCGGGACGCGAAGTCCGAAGCCATCGACCTCAGCGGGAAAAACGTGGTGGTGGGCCCGCAACGGCGGTATCCGGGCGTTCTGTGCGTCCTGCCGGAGGATCTGCCGGATTTCAACGGCGACGGGTACGTCGATCTGCTGTTGTGGCAGGCGCCGGAACCGGGGGTGTCGGTGGACTCGCTGACGCGCGTCGTGCTCGGGCAGAAATGGACGGTCACCCTGACGGCGCATTTGTTCAGCCCGGAGAAAAACCGGTTTGAACCGCGGCCGGCGGCACACGTTGCGATACCAATCCCGGTGGACTGGTTCATGTCGATGACGGCGTCGGGTCCGTTGCGCCACATGGTGCTGCGGGATTTTGACGGCGACGGCCGGACTGACCTCGGTTGCGCGGTCGGGCAGAATGAGTGGGCTGCGTGGCTGTTCGGGGAGGCCGGTTTGCCGGCGCAACCGGATTTTTTGAAACAGTTTGATGAACCGATAGAGCGCGTGGAGTTCAGGGCATCTTTGGACGGCGGGGCTGCAACGGCACTCGGTTTGCGAACCCGCACGTGGCTGCACATGCTGTATCCGCCGCGCGAGCAATAAGCGCGATCGCCGCCTTGACTCGCCCCGGAGGCCGCGCGTAGGCTGAGCCTGTTTGAGTTAATGCCTCTCAAAAGAAAGGAATAAGAAGATGCGATTGTTTCTGGGAGCGGTTTTAGCCGTGTTGACGGCGGGACAGATCGCCGTGGGCGAGATTGTTGTCGAAAAGGTGTTTGGGACGGAGCTGCCGGGCAAATACAAGCATCCGGCCTGCATCGAGGAACTGGACAACGGCGATTTGTACATCTCGTATTACGGCGGTTCGGGCGAGTACGAATTGGACACGGCCGTGTACGGTGCGCGGCTCAAAAAGGGCGAGACAAAATGGTCGCGGCCCGCGCCGATAGCCGACACGCCGTTTCATTCGGACGGCAACCCGGTGGTGTGGCAGGCGCCGGCCGGCATCGTGTGGCTGTTCCACGTCGTCCGCTATGGCGAGACATGGTCGGACTCGCGCATCCACGCCAAGATCTCGAAGGACGGCGCGCAGACGTGGTCGGACCCGTTCATCCTGGCCGACGAGCGCGGGATGATGGTGCGGTCGCAGCCGCTCCTGCTCAACGACGGCAACTACCTGCTGCCCATCTACCACGAGACCGGCCATGACACCGAGTTCGTCGGCGCGGACACGACGTCGCTGTTTCTGCGTTGCGATCCCAAGACGATGACGTGGACGGAAAGCAGCCGCATCACGTCGCGCATCGGCAACCTGCAACCGTCCGTGGTTCAGATGGACGACAACTACCTGATCGCGTACATGCGGCGCGGCGGCGGGTACGACCCGCGCGATGACGCGTGGATGGTGCGGAGCGAGTCGCATGACGGCGGCCGGACGTGGAGCGAGGGCGTCGAGACGCAGTTCCCGAACCCGAATGCGGCAGTCGAGTTCATCAAGCTCGAAAGCGGCAGCCTGATGCTTGTGTACAACGACAGCAAAACGGACCGGACGCCGCTCACCGTGGCGATCTCAAAAGACAACGACAAAACGTGGCCGTACAAGAAAAATATCGAGACCGGCAAGGACGATTACGCCTATCCATATGCCATCCAGACGCGGGACGGAAAAATCCACCTCATCTTCACGTCGCACGGACGCGCGCAAATCAACCACGCCGTCTTCGAGGAAAAAGATATTACGGGCGAGTGATTTTAGTATGTGCAGGCGAGACGCCCGCACCACAATCAGAGTCAATTAAGTGGCGTTTGCGGATTATTGTGGTGCGGGCGTCTCACCTGCACATTCAAAGCGGATTATTTGGACCTGGCTGCTGAGGTTTTCGACGAGGGCGCGGTCGAAATGGCCAATGTCCCACGACATGGCATTTGCGGCGCCCGCCGCAATAGCCAGCCTCGCGGTGTTATGCAGGCTCATGCCTTCCATGAGGCCGATGGCAAACCCGGCGACGACTGCGTCGCCGCTGCCAACCGGATTCACTTCGTTGATCTCGGGCGGGACGGCCCGCAGGCGTGTCGCGCCGTCTGAGATGATAGCGCCGCCCTTCCCGAGCGACAGCACGACCAGCTTCACGCCCTTTGCGTGAAACCAGTCGACCGCCTCGAGGCGGCTCTTGTCGGTATCGAGCGCGTAGCCGACAAGCTCCTCGGCCTCGGCGATGTTGGGCTTGCACATGAACGGCGCCGCATCGACGCCGAGCCCCAGTTCGGGGCCGTGTGCGTCGAGCACGGTGAAGGCGCCGGCATCGGCCGCGTGACGGATGAGGCGCGTGTAGATGCCGCTGATGGCGGGATCGGGGACGGTGCCGTTGAACGTGACGACACGCGCACCCGCCAGCGCCAAGCAGAACATCTCTTCGATGTTGCGCTCTTCCTCGGGCGTAACGCGCGGCCCCGGCTCGAAAAAAGCCGTCTGCCGGTGGCTTTTTTCTTCAAGCACGGTCGTGATCGTCCGCGTTTGATCCCCCACCCACACCGGCACACATTCGACGCCGTCCTGCTGCTCGATCATGTCGACAACGTGCGCGCCCGGATGCCCGCCGACAACCACCAGCGCGCGCGTGTCCCGCCCGAGGTTTTTAATGGCGCGGGAGACGTTGGTGCCTTTTCCGCCGGGGATGCAGGTGTATCGTGGCGACCGCATAAATGAGCCGACGCGGAGCTCATCGATGAAAACGGTCTTGTCGACGCACGGGTTGGGCGTGACGGTGAGGATCATGGCATGACATTCTGCGCTAGAATCCGCGCACGTCTGGGACGCCCCCCGGCAGTTGTGGGGGGTGTCCCTTTTTTGACGTTAGTCTCGGCAATCCTGTGACTCTGTATTTGGCACACAGTGAACATTGTGGACAAGTTTAAGGCCATCTACTGCTGGTATCGCGCGAGCGCGACGCCCGCGGCGCCGATCACGCCCGAGTCCGCACCCAAACCTGCGGGCAATATCTGCGCGCGCCGCGCCGGCACTTCAAAAGAGTTGGCTTTTACCGTGGCGCGGATCGGCTCGAACAGGGCTTCACCCGCCGCGATCATGCCGCCGCTCAGGATGACTTTTTCCGGGTTGAGCAGGTTTATCAAACTTGAGATACCGAGACCCAGCCACGTCGCCGTCTCTTTCATGACCCAGCCGGCGAACTCGTCGCCCGCGGCCAACGCGTTCGAGATCATCTTGCCGGTGATCTTCGAGACGTCGCCGCCGGCCATCTCGATCAGGCGGGTTTCCCTGCCTTGGTTGATGCCTTCGACGGCGGTCCGCACCATGCCTGTCACGGACCCGTACGCTTCGAGGCAGCCGCGGCTTCCGCAACCGCACATGCGCCCGTCGCGCATGACTTTGAGGTGGCCGATCTCGGCTGCGGTGCCGTCGATGCCGCGCAGCAGTTGGCCGAACACGACGATGCCGCCGCCCACGCCGGTGCCCAGCGTCAGCAGCACGATGCTGTCAGCGTCCTGCCCCGCGCCCAGCCAGAACTCGCCGTAACACGCCACGTTCGCGTCATTGTCGACGAAACACGGGAATCCCAGCCGTTTCTGCATCTCGGCGGCGAGCGGGACGTCTTTCCAGCCGGGCAGGTTGGGCGGGCTGAACACGATGCCCGTCTGCCAGTTCATCGGCCCGGGCGCGCCGAATCCCGCCGCCAGCACGTCCGAGCGCGCCGCGCCCGCTTCTTTAAGGGCCGCGTCGACGCTTTCGACCATGACGCGCATGACGGCCTCGGGCCCGCCTTCGGCCTCGCTGGGCCTCGAGTCTTTTGCCAGCACGCGCCGGTCGCGCGTAACGACGGCGGTTTTTGCGTTGGTTCCGCCGAGATCCACGCCAATGATGAGTTCGCTCACGGTTGTCCCTCCGGGGTTGCCCCCAATGTGCTTATGAACTCGATGGCCCTGCGCATCCGCGCCAGGCCCGTTTCCTTCCCCAGCAATTCAGCCAACTCGAACAGGCCCGGCCCGATGCTCTTGCCCGTCAGCGCCAGCCGCGTCGGGTGAACGTAGTAGCCGAGGTTGTTGCCGGTCCGCTCGACGAGGCTTTCGTAGGCGGCACGCAATGCGTCGGCCGTCCATTCCGGCGCCTGCTGCATCGCATCGAGGGCTTCGGCCATGGTTTTCAGCGCACCCGGCGCCATCCAGTGTTTGCGGACGGCCTTCTCCTCGTATTCGGTCGGATCGGAGAAAAAGAAATCGGTGTAGGCTGGGATCTCGTTGAGCGTCTTGATTTTTTCCTGGCAGATGGCCGTCATCCGCGTCAGCCATTCGGGCGATTTGGTACTGGTATCGAGGCCGGCGGCCTTCATTCGCGGGATGAGCCGGTCGCGCAGGTCTTCGACCTCGAGCATCCGGATGTGCTGACCGTTCAGCCACTGGACTTTTTTGAGGTCGAACCGCGATGCCGACGAGCCCGCCCGATCGAGCGAGAACTTTTTAATCAGGTCGTCCCGAGTGAGCAATTCGGTCCCATCCTCGGGCGTCCAACCGAGCAGGGCGAGGTAGTTGACGAGCGTTTCGGGCAGATAGCCGTCGTTGCGCCAATCGAGGACGTTGGCGCCGTGCAGCCGCTTGCTGTATTTCTGGCCTTTTTCGTCGTGGACGAGCGGCATGTGGGCAAACTGCGGCACCTGATAGCCGAGCGCCTCGAACAGCATGACGTGGCGGATGGCGTTGGTGAGGTGGTCATCGCCGCGGACCACGTGGGTGACTTCCATCAGCCCGTCGTCCACCACCACGGCCAGGTGGAAAATCGGGTCGCCGTTGGGTTTGACGATGACGAAATCGTCGAACTCTTTGTTCTCCGTCCTGACGCGGCCTTGAATAATATCATCGATCACGGTGACGCCGTCGGGCACGCGGAACCGGATCACGTACGGCGCGTCGCCTTTCGCGTGAATCTGATCTGGCGTGAGCTTTTTGCACGCGCCGCTGTACCGTGGCGGCCGTTTCTCGGCGGCAGCCCGTTTGCGCTCGGCATCAAGCTCTTCCTTGGTGCAGAAGCATTTGTAGGCTTTGCCCTCGTCGAGCAGGCGCTGGGCTTCCCGCCGATACAGGTGCATGCGCTGCGACTGGCGGTAGGGCCCGTAGTCGCCTTTCTCGGGGATGTGCTTGAACGCCGGTCCCTCGTCCCAGTCCAGACCGAGCCACGTCAGGCAATCGAACAGCACCTCGGCGTATTCTTCCTTGCTGCGCTCGACGTCGGTGTCCTCGAGCCGCAGGATGAACGTGCCGCCGCAATGGCGCGCGATCAGCCAGTTGTACAGCGCCGTCTTGGCGTTGCCGATATGAAAGAAACCCGTCGGCGACGGGGCGAATCTGACTCGCACTTTTTCCACAAGAACGGCTCCAACGGGTCAACAAACTAATTTGCCACGGAAGGCTTACGGTTGGGGAGAAAGGATACAGAATCTAAGCCGCAGAATCCATTTTTATCCGCCATGGATTCGAGCCTATATGGAGTGCGGCCGCTCTCTTGCCGCGCCCATTGCCGCCGGAGTAAACTTCGGCCCACTTGCCGTTAACCCATAGACGGAGGCCGTGGATGAAAGCCTTTTATTGCGTCGGAACCCATTGGGACCGGGAGTGGTACGAGCCGTTCCAGGAATTCCGGATGTGGCTGGTGGAGTTGATCGACGAATTGCTGGATTTGCTTGATCGGGATCCCGAATACGTGTCATTTCATCTTGACGGCCAAGCCGTGGTGCTGGAGGATTACCTCGAGATCCGGCCGGAGCGGCGGGATCGGCTGGTCGAGATGCTCCGGCAGCGGCGGCTGATTGCAGGGCCGTGGTATGACCTGCCGGACGAATGGCTTATCTCCGGCGAGAGTTTTGTGCGGAACCTGCTGCGTGGGTTCCGGGTGTGCCGCCAGATGGGAGTCGAGCCGATGCGGTTCGCCTACACGCCTGACCAGTTTGGCCACATCGCCGCGCTGCCCATGATCATGAATGGGTTCGGGCTTCGTGCGGGCATTTGCTGGCGTGGCGCGCAAAACGAGAATTACCCGGCCCATTTTGTGTGGGTCGGGCCGGACGGCAGCCGGATGGTCACCCACAAAATCGTTGATAAAGGCAGCTACGGCGTGTTCGATTTCCTCGTCCGGACGCCCATGAAAAAGGCCGGGTTCTCCGACGAAAGTTTCAAGGAGCATTTCGACCCCTATATCGAGGGCGAGAAAAACCGCGGGACCGGCCCGATTATTCTCATGCTCGATGCTATCGACCACCAGCGGCCCGACCCGATCATGCCGCAGTTTCTCAAGCAGCTTTCGGAACGGTACCCGGACATCGAGTTTTTGTGGGAATCGCTCGAGACGTACGGCGAGGAACTGCTCAAACATGAAAAGGAGTTCCCGGAACGCACCGGCGAGTTGCGCGAACCGGCCCGCGACTCGAAACGTGTCGGCCATTACCTGATCGCCCACACGATCTCGGCGCGGTACCCGATCAAGCAGCGCAACGACCAGTGCCAGGCCATACTCGAAAAATGGGCCGAGCCCTACGCCCTGTTCCAGAAAATAAATTGTGGTGCGGGCGTCCCGCCTGCAAATTGTGGTGCCGGTGTCCCCACCGCGGCGTCCCCGCCTGCATCCGACCTCCCCACCCTCAGCTACCTTGACAAGGCATGGCAGTATCTCTTACGCAACCACCCGCACGACTCGATCTGCGGGTGCAGCATCGACCAGGTCCACCGCGACATGCGGTACCGGTTCGACCAGTGCGAACTGATTGCGGACGGCGTGGTGCGGAGAGCCGTGGCCGCGCTCGGCGGCGCGTCGGACAAGCCCGAGGCCGCACACCTCGTCGTGCACAACCCGCTGCCGTTCGGCCGGAAAGACGTGTTCGAGCTGGCGATCCCGTTCCCGCCCGATTGGCCGAGCAAGTACATCGACGGCCTCGCCACGGCCGAGTGGATCAACCGGTTCAAGATTTTCACGCAGGCCGGGCAGCCGGTCCCGTTCCAACTGTCGCGGATTGAGCGGGGCATCGAGCACAAGCTGCTGCGGGAAGACGGCAGACGGACCACGCGGGTCGGCGACGTGTATCACATCGCGGCGGAACTTGAACTGCCCGCCGCGGGCTACACGGGGTTCAAGATCGAGCAAACCGAAGATGCCGTGCGCAACCAGGGCTCGCTGATGACGGGCGTGATGTCGGCGTCGACCGGCGAACTGTCGTTCACGCTGAACGCCAACGGTACCGGCCGGCTGTCGGGCCCGTCGGGCAACTCGTTTGACGGCCTGTTCGTCTATGAAGACTGCGGCGACTCGGGCGACGGCTGGACGCGCGGCCAACCGGTCAATGACATCGTGTACCGGTCGCCGGGCACGCGCGTCACCACGGCGATTGACGAAGACGGGCCGTTGCGCACCGTGTTCCGGGTCGAGCGCGAGTTCGACCTGCCGCCGGCGCTCGATCGGAAAACCGGCTGGCGGCAGGACCGCCGGGAACCCCTGCGCGTGGTCGACCTGCTGTACGTCGAAAAAGACTCGCCGTGCCTGCGCGTGAAGACTCGAGTGTGGAACACCTGCCGCGACCACCGGCTGCGCGTCCTGTTCCCGACCGGCCTGAACACGGCGCTCGAATCGTTTGCCGAGACGCCGTTTGCCGTGGTCAATCGCGATATCGAAATCCCGACTGAAACTGCCTGCTGGCACGAACGCCTCAACCCCGAAAAAGCCTTTACGACATTCTTCGGCGTGCATGACGGCGCCAACGGGCTTGCCGTGCTCGCGCCGTTCGGGCTGCACGAGTACGAAGTCCTGCAGACGCCCGACCGGTCGCTGGCCCTGACGCTGTTTCGATCTACGAGCAAGACCATCTTTATACCCAGCGAGCCGGACGGCCAACTGCTGGGCCTGATGGAATTCGAGTACCTGCTGTACCCGTTTTCGGGCCGGTTCAACGCGCCGCAGGCGCTCCGAATAATCGCCGGTTGCCAGGCCGGCATCAGGACGCATTTGGCGGAAAAAATGCCCGAGTCCCGGTCGTTTGTGCAGCTTAAAACCGGCGACACCGTCGTGACCGCGCTGAAACCGGCGGAGAACGGCGCGGGCGGGGTTATCCGGTTGTGGAACCCTGGACAAACCGACGTCCGGGAGCATATACTGCTCAATTGCAGGGTCATTTCGGCGGAATTATGCAATCTGAATGAGGAACCTCTACAAAAAATCGAGATCGGTTCCGATGGTCAAATACCCATAACAGTTCCAAAGAGGGGATTGGCCACAGTCAAGTTCCAATGCGCGTCTGCGCGCGCGTTCCGCGCGTCTGCGCGCACGGATTGACCCCCAGAGGAGGCGATTATGCGGCGTCAGCACGGTTTTTCGCTGGTAGAACTGTTGGTGGTGATCGCCATCGTCAGCATCCTCGCCATGATGCAGGTGCAAGCCGGCATCAAGGCACTGCGGCAGGCCAGGGCCGTCGCTACCGGCGAAGCCATGCGGCAGAACAGAATCGGCCACATGGCCGACAACGCCAACCGCGGGCGGTTGACCGACGACACCGCGGCCACGCGGGAAGCATGCCGCAACACGTTCCGCCAGATGTACGAGACCGGCAAAGCCGAGGCAGCCGTCACCGAAGTCCTGTACGCGTTGCACAACGACCAGGATTTCGACGCCTATTACCACACGCTGGTCGATCCCGAAGCCGACGACGAACTCGTGTTTCAAGACGGCAAGCTCAAAGCCAGAACCGGGGACGGCACCGAAGTGTTGCTCGAACCGCTCAGCGACCGCATCATCGGCGTAGCCACCATGTGGGAGTTCCTTTCCACCGACATGTCCAACATGACCGCCGACACCAACATCCGCGTCATGTACAACGACGGCCACGTCGATAGCGTCCACTACCCCAGCCGTTTCCCCGCCTCGAGAATCGTCGCCGAACTCGGCCAGGACTACATGGAGAAAACCACCTAGAGCGAAAAACGGGGACTGACTCAGAAAAAAGGGGGACGCTGCACTTATTTCCAAAGCCAATGGACTTGAACCGACACGAGCACTGTTGAAATAAGTGCAGCGTCCCCTTTTTCCCCCGCTTTTCGCGGCCCTGAAACTACTACTCTATTTTTGGGAACCACCCCTTCAGGAACTCGGCCTCGGTGCCATCGTAGACGGCCTCGGCGAGGAACTCGACGCCCTGCTGGTTCCCCCACGAGTAGTTGATGACGAGCCTGTCTTCGTACTGGCAGAAGTCGATGTCGGAGTTGTTGATATTTCTGGCATTGTTGATCTTTTCGCGCTGCGGTTCAGACAGTTTCTCGTTGGCGATCTGCTTGTCTTCGGGTGAGGCGCGCAGGACGGGGTTCAGCGGGCTCAACTCCCACTTGGCCAAATCCTTGGATCGGACAACGCACTGCTCGTACCCGCCTTTTACGGACTCGAGATAGAAATCGTAGAACCAACCATCGAGGTAGCGCAGGCAATGCGGGGCGGTGTACCGGTCTTTCGAGTAGGTGCATTCGGGCGGCGTGAGCGTCCATGTATGCAAGTCGCGCGACTTGGCAAACCGGGCCGTGAACGGATTTCCCGCGACCTCCGGCGGCTTGCCCACCTCGAACATGAGCACATATTCGTCGCCCGACGTACCCGTCGGCGCCTTGCACAGCGACGTGTTGAACATGCCGTAGCCTTTCAAGTCGAGCGCGTTCCACTGCTCCCACGTCTCGAGGTCGCGAGATGCAAACACTTCGACCCGCTCGCCGTCCCAGATGTTCACGCACGTGACCACCGCGAGGTCCCCAAACACGGCCGCGCTGCCGAGGTGGTAGCCTTTGGCGAACGCGGGGCCGGGTGTGCCGGCTCGGTCGGCAAACCGGAAGTAGGAGTCGCCTGTCTTATTGTTCCAGTAGCCGCTCCGGACGTACTCGAACCGGTACAGCTTGTTCTTGAACACGACCGGCGACGTCTCGACCAAGTCCAGGTCTATCGTGCCCAGTTTTTTGATTACAGGCCTGCCCTTCTCGCCAGCGCGCGCCTCCCCCACTCCCGCCGCAGCCGCCAACGCCCCCGTGCTAGCCGCCAGAAAACCTCGTCGGGTGAAGTCATGGTTTGTTTTCATAGAGAATCCTCAAAGTTCGGCATTGAAAGAGAGGCCGGCCTTTTCATACCCGGCCCGCATGGCCCTGAATTTGTCGGCGATGGCGATCACGTCCGAACCCGCGGCCAAAAAACGTGCGCCTTGCTCGATCCGGCGCGGCGCGTCGTCGGGTCCGCAGGGCAGCCCCCAGAACCGGTTGTACTTTTTGGCGAGCGCGGCGAGTTTCTCGACGGCCCCCTCCACCAGCGGATGATCAAACTGGCCCGGCACTCCGTAGCTGTGCGACAGATCCGCCGGCCCGAGGAAGAACACGTCGATACCGTCGACTGAAATGATATCTTCCATGCAGTCGACGGCCTCCTTGTCTTCAATCTGGACGACGACGAACTTCTGCTCGTTGGAGAACCGCAGGTATTCGTCGACCGGCCGCATGCAGAACGGCCCATCGGAGTTCCCGCTGTCCAGCGCCCGCCGGCCGGCCGGCTGAAACCGCGTCATCCGCACGATGTTCCGCGCCTCTTCCCC
>DATKVG010000031.1:0-7730 GCA_035530195.1 Bathyarchaeia archaeon
CCGGGGGATTCCCACGTCGCGCTGGACTCGGGCTGTTGCATTAAGAGTAGAAGCCATGTGCCAGCGCTCCTCGGAATGACACCTTCGGGCGCCTTTTGGTTACGGCGCCGCCGCGCTGTGTTTCTTGTGCGCACAGGCAAGCCCGTGCGCAAGAAAGCGGGAGCAAGCTGCGCAAGCAGCGGCCGCACTCCAAAATCGGTCGAACATGGTTTTGGGATAGCTTCTAGTCTCCGAAACAGGATTGAGGATGCGGAAGCGCGATTTCAGCAGCGCCACTGGGGGCGACAGGGCGGTTTTGGGAGGCGTTCCAGGCATTTTATAGACGCCCGCAGCCGCTATTTGTACTCGCGGTGAACCCTTGGCCCGATGCCGGTGAGGATGTCGTAGGGTAAGGTTTTTGCTTTTTGGGCGAGTTCCTGTACCGAAATGTTCTCGCTGCCGTCGGCGCCGATGAGGGTAGCGGTGTCGTCGACCTGTACGGCGGGTACGGCGGTGACGTCGACGACGATTTGGTCCATGCTGACGGCACCGCGGATTGGGCAGCGGCGGCCTTTGATGAGTACGTTGGCGTTGTTGGAGAGCGCGTGTTTGTATCCGTCGGCGTAGCCGACGGGGAGCACGGCGAGTTTGGATCGTGCGGTGGTGGTGTAGGTTCTTCCGTAGCCGACGCTGGCGCCTGCGGGAAGGTCTTTGATGAGCGTGATGCGAGTTTCCCATCGGAGGACGGGCCGGAGCGGGACGGGTGGGGTAGTGTCAGGTAGGGGCGGGATTCCATACGTCATGAGGCCGGGCCGGACCATGTTGAATACGCTCGAGGGGTAGTTGACGATGGCGCAACTGTTTGCGGCGTGGACCATCTCGTACGGGATGCCGTTTTTGTCGAGTTGCTTGAGGAGGTGGCGGAATGCTTTGATCTGGTTGAGGGTGAATGGGTCGTCGCGTAGGTCGGCGGCGGGGAAATGTGTAGCGACGGCCTCGATATCGATGTTCGAGATCCGGGTGAGGTACATGATGCTTCGCTCGGCGTTTTCGATGTCGAACCCCTGGCGGCCCATGCCGGAGTCGATTTTGCAGTGGATGGGTGCGACGCGGTTGACTTTACGCGCGATCTCGCCGAGGCGTTCGGCGGCGGTGGTGCTGGAAATCATGAGCCGGAGGTTGTGCTCGACGGCGGCCGGCATGGCGTCTGCGGAGGGCTGCAATAAGACGAGGATAGGGAAGTCGATACCGGCGTTTCGGAGTTGGACGCCTTCTTCGACGGTGGCGACACCGAGCATCTGGACGTTTTCGATAGCGGCGCGTCGGGCGATTTGCTCGATGCCGTGGCCGTACGCGTTGGCCTTGACGACGGCGATGATGCCGCATCCGGGCGGGAGCAACTGGCGCAGTGCGCGGATGTTTGCGGCATAGGCATCCAGATCGATGAGGGCGCGGGATACTGAGAGGGGCATCAGATCTCCTCACCGAGGTTCAGGACGTGCCAGTTGACACGGAGAAATTGAATCCCGGAGTAGACGGTAACGGTGGCGACGATGATGATTGCGGCGAACGATGCTATGGAGAGGGCGTAGTTGTAGTACGTGAGGATTTGGGGCATCCAGGGCAGGTGGATGAGGTAATCGCGGATGATTTGGTCGATGATGGCGAGCGCGAGAAACGTGAAGACATAAACCATCTGGAGTACGGTTTTGGTTTTGCCCCAGGTGTTTGCGGCAATGACGTTGCCGCCGCTGGCGGCGAGGCCGCGGACGCCGGTGATCAAGAACTCGCGGGTGATGATGACGACGACGGCCCATGGGGGCACCCAGAGTGCGGGGATGGCCATGAGGCTGATGAATGCGCCGGCCATGAGGACTTTGTCGGCGACGGGGTCGAGCAGTTTTCCGAAGTTTGTGATGAGGTTTCGCTGTCGTGCGATTTTTCCGTCGTAGTGGTCGGTGATTGCGGCGAGCGTAAAGACGACGTACGCGATGAGGTACGTGCCGACGTGCTGGAATGCCATGAGGCCGACGAATGCGAGGGCCATGAAGAACCGGGCTACAGTGAGTTTGTTGGGCAGATTCATGATGAGCTTATTGTAGCAAAAATCAGCGTTGGGATGCGGAATCGGAATCGACCGCGCCCGCGGGTGCGGTGTCGTTGATAACGCCGGCGGCGACGCGCTTGTCGGTAACCTCAGCCTGTGGCCGGAACACCAGGGCGTAGGTGACCCATCCGAGCAGAATCACGGCCATGATGACGGCCCAGGTCATGAGGTCCTGCATCCAGGCGGGGGCACCGCGTTCGAGTTCGGCGCGGGATCGCGGGAAACGGACGGGTTCGGGCTGGGAACAGGCGCGAAGCGTGTCAACGTAGGGGTCGGGGTCGAGTTCAAGGAACTGACAGTAGGTGCGTAGGAAGCCGACGGAGTAGCACTCGCCGGGGAGTGATGCGACGTTTCCGCGCTCGATCAGTTCAATGTACTTAATGGGTACGCGGGTGTTGCGGTATGCTTCGTATACGCTGAGGCCGAGTTCTTCCCGCCGTTGCCGCAGGTTGTTGCCAGGAAATGGCGTATGATTCATGGCCATCCTATTCGGTAGGAGCGCAGTCGACGAGAATCACTCGCGCTTTGCTCCCCATGTGTGGTCCTACTATCCCCTTCAGTTCCATCATGTCAATCAACCGTGCGGCCCTAGTATAGCCTACGCGGAGCCGCCGTTGCACCATAGAAATGGAAGCCTGGCCGGTTTCAACGACGATGCGCACGGCCTCGTCGAACAGTTCATCGGTTTCGTTGGCGAGGTCTTCAATGAACTCGGAGGTTTTACCCCAATTCTCGATTTCGTCACGATACTGGGGAGGGGCCTGGGTTTTCAAATAAGAGATCAGGGCGTTCATTTCGTTGTCGCTGACAAACGCGCTCTGTATGCGTGTGGGCGCCGCTTTTCCGGCGGGCAGGTAGAGCATGTCGCCTTTGCCGATGAGGCGTTCGGCGCCCATTTCGTCGAGGATGCATCGGGAATCGACTTTGGAGGCGACCTGGAAAGCGATGCGGACGGGGAAATTGGCTTTGATGACGCCGGTCAGTACGTTGACGGACGGGCGCTGTGTGGCGATGATGAGGTGGATGCCGACGGCGCGCGCGAGTTGGGCGAGCCGCATGATGGCGTCTTCGACCTCGGCACGGGCGAGCATCATGAGGTCGGCCAGTTCGTCGATGACGCAGACGATGTAGGGGAGTTTGCGGATGATGTCGACGGAGCCGCCCTCGGCCTGGTCGGTTTCGGGGATTTCGATTTCGCCGTTTTCGACGCTTTCGTTGTAAACGTCGATATTTCTGACGCGGAGTTGGGAGAACAACTGGTATCGTTCTTCCATTTCGGCGATGAGCCAGTTGAGTGCGGCTGCGGCCTTTTTGGGGTCGGTGACGACGGGTGTGATCAGGTGGGGGATGTCGTTGAGGATGGACAATTCGACCATTTTGGGGTCGACGAGGACGAGTTGGAGTTCGTCCGGGTTTTTGTTAAACAGGAGGCTGGCGAGGATGCTCTTGATGCAGACGGTCTTGCCGGAGCCGGTCGCGCCGGCAACGAGCAGGTGGGGCATGTTGGCAAGATCCACCGTCACGACTTCGCCGGCGATGTCTTTTCCGAGGGCCAAGACGAGGGGCCCCTTGTTTCTTCGGAACTCTTTGCTTTCGAGGAGGTCGCGCAGAACGACGGGTTCGCGTTCGGAGTTTGGGATTTCGATTCCGATCCGGCCTTTGCCCGGGATCGGTGCTTCGACCCGTACGCCGAGGGCCTTGAGTGCGAGTGCGAGGTCGTCGGCGAGTGCGAGGAACTTGCTGACTTTGATGCCGGGCGCGGGTTCGAGTTCGTAGCGCGTGATGGTGGGGCCTCGGGTGACGTCGGTGACGCGGGCCTCGATGCCGTGGGTCTGGAGGGCGTTTTCGAGGAGCACGCTGGTGCTCCGCAGCATCTCCGTCAACCCTTCGCCCATCCTGCCGGCCGGTGGTGGATCGAGGAGGTCGCGGGACGGCTTGGTGTAATGGCGGGGGTACACGTAATCGGGGGGAAGCTCGTCTTCGACGGCAGTCTTTCGGCGAGGCAGGATTGTTTTTCCATTTTTTTTGCTGGATGCGGCAGTCGGGGATGCGGCGGGCGGTGCGGGCGCGGGTTTCTGCTCGAACGGCATCTCGACCTGGACGGGTTCGGGCCGGACGTTGATACGGGAGAGGTCGTCGTCGGGTGGGAACGGGGAGGCTTTGGGGGCATTTTTGGAGGGCGAATTGAGCAACTTGCTGGCGAGTTGGCGGTAGCGTTTGCGGTTTGCGTTTCCGGCGCGAAACTCCGCCCACAACGCGTTGAGGCTTTCGCACAATTTCACGCATGCCTTTAATACTAATATGCCCATGACATACAGACCTTTGAAGGCCTGCAAGAACAGAAACTCCGTGGCCAGAAGGATGCCGACGGCCGTTATGGTGACGAGTATGACGTTTGACCCGATCAGGCCGAAGACCGGCTCGATCAGCATCGCGACAAACGCGCCGCAGGCCCCGCCCGGGAAGCTTTCGCCGGTCTGAGAGGCGAGATCGATGTGCAGCAAGGCGCCCACGGCGACGGCCGTTACAAACATGCCCGCGATGCGGGCCGGCAGCCGGTCCAGTTTTTTGTGGCGGAACAGCATCAGCGACCAGATGAACAGGAACACGTACAGGACGTGCGCGCCGTAACCCAGCAGAACCGTGAGCGTGCCCGCCACCACGGCGCCCGTGGTGCCGCAAAGGTTGTACACGGCGGTCATTTCGTCGAGGCTGCGGCGGACGGCCCCCTGGTCGCCGTCGGTGATGAGGGCAAAGAAAACAAATGCCGTGATCAGCAGCAGAAAGAAACCCCCAATCTCCCTGTGCCGGTCCGTCGGAAGCTTAGACAGGAAACTCATTTACAGGAACCCCGCCAACCGTTTTCCCGATGAAAGCGTGCCCATCATAGCAGAGGCTGCGCCAATTTGCAAACAAAATGTTGTGCCCGGCTCCCCTGAGGCCACTACTCATTGTGGCCCAGCCATGCCTCGGTTGCTCCGTTCCCAACAACAATTATACCAGTAGTTTGCGAATATCGTTAAAGGTGCTTCCGTGCGATTACAGATAAGCTTTTGAGGCTGCATATAGTGCCACGGCGTCTTTTCATCCATTATTTAGTATGGCGAGCTGGAAGTTTGTTGACAGTCACAAGAGGATTTCTCAGGCAGAGCGCTGAGAGCGCGTGCCTGCATAGAATTAATTTTTGGAGAACGTCAACCTCAGCTTCCGCTGTTAATTAGAGTCTTTGTTCGTGACATCTGCGCGCGGCGCGTAGATGCCGGCTGAAGGTCACGAACAAACATTCTGAATGCGGCTTCTTAGCCGCGTTAGACCTCACCCCCTGGAATCTGGCGTTCTTTGTTCATGCTATTGCGCGCTCTGCGGCTCTGCGTGAGCAAAAAAGAAGGCGAGGCAATCTTTCATGCTTCATGCTATGCTCTGTGCGGCTGCGTGTGAGATAAAACAGGAATGAACGCGAGTGAAAATGCCGTTTTCAGTTTTGGTAATGCCTGACTGGCAAGGTTTGCGGGATACGATCCTGCGTTTGGGCGGGCCTCGCCGGGTCCATTTCATCGAGCTGTTTCTGGACCCGGAAGTCATCGGTGAGATCTGCCGGCGGTACGGCATCGTTGACGGGATCGACCCGGCCGACCCGTATTTTGCGGAAAAGCGGGAGGTGGCGGTGCAGTCGTTTTTGGGGTATGACTTTGTGCGGTGCAGTTTTTCGGGAATGGAGATGCCGCTGCGGTACCTTTGCGCGGAAGACACGGCGGGGCTGCGCCGCGAGCAGGGGCGCAATTTCGTGGACGAGCATAAGGGCCCGATCACGAATTGGGACGAGTTTGAACAATACCCGTGGCCGGACCTCGACAAGGCGTCGTCGCGGGCGCTCGATTGGTATGAGGCAAACCTGCCGGAAACGATGTGCGTGATGGGCAGCGGCGGGTTTGCCCATTACGCGGAGTATCTTTGCTGGCTGATGGGGTACGAGACGCTTTGCGTGGCGCTGTTCGAGCAGCGCGACTTGGTGGCCGCAATCAGCGGGCGGCTGATCGAGATATACCGGAAGTTTCTTGGCAGGCTGCTGAAGTACGATCGGGTGAAGATTATCTGGGGCAGCGACGATATGGGTTTCCGCGGCGGCACGCTGATCAGCCCGGATGACCTGCGGGAGTTTGTGTTGCCCGGCCACCGCGAGATGTCGCAGATGTCGCACGCCGCGGGCCGTCCGTACCTGCTTCACGCGTGCGGCAATCTCGAGTTGATCTACGAAGACTTGATCGAAGACGTGAAGATCGACGCGAAGCATTCGTTCGAAGACACGATCGAGCGGGTCGTGGAACTCAAACCGAGATACGGGGACAGGATGGCGCTGCTGGGCGGCATCGACGTGGATTTTCTGTGCCGGTCGGACGAGGCGGCTGTGCGCACGAGGGTGCGGGAGACGCTGGATGCGTGCATGCCGGGCGGCGGGTACGTTTTGGGCACGGGGAACAGCGTGGCGAATTACATCCCGCTGGACAACTACCTGGCGATGCTCGACGAAGGCCGTCGCTGGGGCTAAGAAGCCGCATTAGAATCTTTGTTCGCGACATCTGCGCACGGCGCGTAGATGTTAGATCAAGGTCGCGAACAAAAATTCTGATTGCGGCTTCCCAGCCGCCTTAGGGGGCCGTCAGCGAGCCGGGGCCGGCGGGTAAGTTTTACACATGCGGGAACGGGCGACGCGGCTGGTTTTGTCGCGCGCCGGCCTATTCGCCCGCGGCCGGCGTTCCGTGGTATAATCCTCTTTGCTCCAGCGCCATACACACCCTGGAACCGGGTGCCTATCCTCGCGCAAGGCAACGCTGCAAACGTGGGGGCGACAAGGTTTCGACGGGGGTGAAAGAAGCGCGGGCTGCATGCCGAGGTCCCCGGTTGGCCTCGTAAAAAAACCGGGAATTGACAACTGCCAACCAACCATTGGCTCTCGCAGCCTAAATAGGCTGCGCGTCTTACCACTGACCGCCTGCTAGGTGGCTAAGGCGACGACAGCGGGCATCGCCTCGGGCCTACGGCGTAAGGCTCCCGGCAAGCGATTAAGCGTCTTGTTTGGCCCTCGGGCCAAAAAAGCCGTTGCCTTCGCCTGGCGACTTGGGAAACCGGGCCTGACGGGTTCCCGGGCGGCGACTTCTCAAAAGAAAGGCTAAGCATGTAGATGCCCCCGCCGACGCACTTTCGGACGCGGGTTCGATTCCCGCCGCCTCCACCATTTCTTCCGCTATAAGTCATTGTATATAAATGACTTATAGGCCTTAACGCTTTCAGGAAATCAGCCGGAACCTAGATGTGACCTAGATTCAGACCTGAAGGTCCTCCTGGGGTGCCATCCACTGGATCTTCCGAACTGCAAAGCGAAAGCAGCCTATGTCTCCCTCCAAGAACACCTAACTCACTATATTCAAATGCTTTAGGATGTCCTGCTGCGTTGGGCGGTGCTCTCATCCGCGTTCCTTGAGAAGCGAGTCCGCTGTGCAGGCCCACGGTTCGCAAGGCTCTTCCCGCATCCCTATTTCTGCTAAAGTCATAAATATCAAGCGCTTACGATCTTGGGATGCGGGTCTCTACCCGCCGCCGGGGTATGCGGGGCGATGCCTGTAAGTTCACGTCTTCGTAGGTGAGG
>DATKVG010000032.1:0-19702 GCA_035530195.1 Bathyarchaeia archaeon
GGTGCGGGCGTCTCGCCTGCATACTTTCAAGACCCGCACGCCCGCAAGGAGAATATGCAGGCGGGACGCCCGCACCACAATTGCCCATTTCGCGCGGTGGCAGGCCAATGCGCCGACTGAGAAGCCGCGGGTGGAAGCCGGCGCCCGCGTTGGGCTATTCTGGGCCCGCGACAAAAAAGGAGGGACTTATGCGACTGAGCATCGGCGGTTACAGTTTTCACCGGCTGCTGAAAGACGGCAAGCAGGACATGTTCCAGTACATCGCGGACTGCAAGCGGCTCGGCGCGACGCAACTCGACCCGTGGAACGCCCAGTTGGCGCCCATCCGCGACGCCGACCACGTCGTCAAGGCCGGGTCCGACCCGGGCAACGCCCAGTTGACGTCGAAGGACGACGAGTACGTCCGCCGTGTCCGGGAATCGGCCGATGCCGCCGGGCTGCCGTTCGGGTGTATCGCCGTCGACGGCTGCCACATTTACGAGCCGGCCCCGGAGGCGCGCGAGGCCAACCGGAGCCTGGCCGACCGGTGGCTGACGGTTGCGGAAATTCTGGGTGCGGCGCAAGTGCGAATCGACGCGGGCGGCCCGGCCGAGATGCCCGACGACGTATTCAACATCATCGTGTCGGGCTACTATGACCTGCTCGAGCGGGCCGGGCAGAAGGGCATCGAGGTCCTCATCGAGAACCACTGGGGGCCGAGCCAGATCCCCGAGAACGTGGTGAGAATCCTCGAAGCGGTGGACGGGCTGGGCCTGTTGTTCGACACGTGGAACTGGTTGCCGGATATGCGCGAGCGCGGCTGGGAGATGTGCGCCAAATACGCCCGGTCCACCCATTTCAAGACATTCAAATTCGATGAAACCGGCAACGACCCGGCCGTCGATACCGCCCGCGCGATCCGGCTGTTGGTCGAGTCAGGCTACTCGGGTTGCTGGGGAATCGAGAGCGTGCCCGAGGACGGTGACGAGTACGGGGCGGTCGAGAAGACGGCGGCGCTGATCAGACGCACCTTGCATCAACTTGGCGTTTTGGAGGACCTAAGGCATGGCAGTCAGCCGGAACCGCGACAAAGTGAAGATCGGCATCATCGGCGTCGGTCAGATCGGAAAGATCCACCTGGAAAACTACCAGAAAATCCCAGGCGCTGAGATTGCCGCCATCGCCGACGTCGACAAACCCGAGGTGAGGCGCGTGGCGGGCCTGTTCAAGGTGCCATCGTGCTACTTTGACGTACAAGACTTGCTGGCGCGCGAGGACCTGGACGCGGTGGACGTGTGCCTGCACAACAACTACCACCTGCCTTACACCGTGGCCGCGCTCAAATCCGGCAAGCACGTTTATTGCGAGAAGCCGATGGCGGGAACCTATCGCGATGCCGAGACCATGCTCGCCGAGGCGCGCAAGCGGCGCAAGATGTTGTCGATACAGCTTGTAACGCTATTTTCGTGGGAGACGAAAGCGGCCAAGGCGCTGATCGAGGACGGCCGTCTCGGGAGGGTGTACCACGGCAGGTCGACGGGGTATCGCCGCCGTGGCCGGCCCTTTGTCGACGGCTACGGGACATCCAATTTTGTGAAGCAGGAGGTCGCGGCGGGCGGCGCGCTGTTCGATATGGGTGTGTATCACATCGCGCAGGTGCTTTACCTGCTGGGCAACCCGGAGGTGTTGACGATAACGGGCGGGACGTATCAGGAAACGGAAATGGACGCGGCACGGCGCGCATCGAGCGGATACAACGTCGAGGAACTGGGCGTGGGGTTTGCCCGGCTGGCCGGCGGCGTCACGCTCGACATCATCGAGGCGTGGGCCGTTCATCTGAACCCGTTCGAAGGATCGTGCGTTGTCGGCTGCAACGGCGGCATACGGCTGGAGCCGTTCGGCTACTATCACAACATCGGCGATCTTGAAACCAATTCGTCGGTTGACTTGGAGCGTTTCGACTGGCGGCAGCACACGGTGCGCTGTGTCGGCGACGTGTACGACAGCCCACAGCACCATTGGGTCGCCGCGCTCGAGGGGCGGGTGGATCTGCTGCCAACCGCGGAAGTCGCGTTGAACACGATGCTGATCTCGGAAGGCATCTACCTCTCGCACAAACTCGGGCGGGAAGTGACGGCGGACGAGGTTCGGGCAACCTCGCAGTCGTTGGCGGTGAAGATGCGCAAGCCGGCCCGCGCCGCCGCCGGCGCGTCCTTGAAAGCCAAAGGCCCAAATCGATGAGCGATCAACCGCGGATCGGGCGCAGGGGTTTCATGGGGTAGCCGCGGGAAGCGTGAAGTAGAAAGTCGCGCCCTGGTTGGGTTTTGACTCGGCCCAAATACGCCCGCCGTGCTGCTCGACGGCCCGCTTGCAGATAGCCAGCCCAATCCCGGTGCCGTCGTACGCATGGCGCGGATGCAGCCGCTGGAACACCATGAAGATGTTGTCGGCGTATTCCTCATCAAACCCGATCCCGTTGTCTTTCACCCAGACCAGCCACTCGTTGCCGTCCTGTCGTGCCCCCACTTCGATCTCGGGCTGCGCCTGGCCCCGGAATTTCAGTGAGTTCGCCAGCAGATTCTGAAACACCTGGGCAAGCAGGGTCGGATTACCTTTAACCGCCGGTAGCGGTTTTACGGTTATGCTGGCCCGGGTTTCGCTGATTCGGGCCTGCAGATTGTTTCTGGCCGTGCGGCACACCTCGTTGAGGTCAACGCTCGATAAAGCCGTTTTGTTGCGGCTAACCCGCGAATACTGCAGCAGGTCATTGATAAGCGACTGCATCCGGTGCGCACCGTCCTGGATGAAATCGAAAAACTCTTTTGCATTCTGGTCGAACTGCGGCTCGTAATTCCGATGAAGAAGCCGCACAAAACCACTGATTTGCCGTAGCGGCTCCTGCAGGTCGTGCGACGCTATGTAGGCGAACTGCTCGAGGTCCTTGTTCGACCGCGCCAGGTTTACCGCGCTTTCCCGCAGGGCCTCTTCGGCCCGCGCCTTGGCCAGGGCCACCGCCAAGTAGCCCGCCAACCGCTCCCACAACGCGACCACCCTCGGCGTGAACAGGTTTTTGCGCCGGTCGTTCATCTGGAGCAGGCCCATCGGCTCGTCGCCGCATCGAAGCGGGATCAGAACCACCGATTCGTAGCCTTCCGCGTTGCACCGATGGCGCACGTGCGCCGGCAGCCTACTCCCCACAGGACATGACTTCAGCTCGGTGGTGCTGTTGGTCCAGAAACTGCCCGCCGCCGTATAGAAAGGCACCGCAGGGTCGCATTGGCCCCGGATAACCGCCCCGCAAAGACAGTCCAGCAGCGGCAGCCCATCGCCGTCGTAGTGCAGCCCTCCCCCGCCGCACGGAATGCAAAGTGAGCTTTCGCCCCTGACAAATTCCGCCGAAAGACCCGTTGTGCCGTAGTAGGGATAGTCGTCCCCCTCTTTGAGGCGGATGCCCACGGCTTCGCATCCGGATTGATCGCTAAAGAAGGCCACCGACACACGGACCAGGTCGTGCAACGCCGTGGTGTCATTCACAAGCCGCAGGAACGCTATTGTGATGTCGCGTTCGCGCTCGGCCTGTTTGTGTTCGGTGTAATCGAGCACGAACGCCACGACGCGGTTGCGCGGCTGGTCGAGGAAGGCGCCCCCGATGATGACGGGAACCCGGCTGCCGTCGGGGCGGATGTATTCTTTTTCGAACGGCTGCACGGGTTTTCCCCCCACGGACATCGGGAGGCGGTCTTCCCGCTCGAGGATATCCGGCGGCGTGATCTCCCTGTAGTTGAGCAGGCCCGCGTCCAATTCCCGGCGGGATCTGCCAATGATGCGCAGGTATTCGTCATTGGCATCGGTGACTTGTCCGGTCCCGGGATTGGCGAATAGCACGCCGATCATGTTGGCCTCGACGACCGACCGGAACCGCTGCTCGCTCTCGCGCAACGCCTCCTCGTCCCTCTTGCGCGTGCTTACGTCGCGCAAGATCACCTGGATGGCCGCGCCTTCCTGCCCGCTAAGGGACGACGCCGACACCTCGACATCCCTGACTTCTCCGTCCAGCCGCAGGATTTTGGCTTCGCCCAGGGGCACGCGGCCTCCTTTTTGGAGCAGATCGATCCACTCGCGCACGAGGGCATGGGAATCGGGCTGGAATATGTCAAACGGGGTGCGGCCCAGCAAATCAGAATCTTCCGCGGCGCCAAACAGCCGCAGCGCCGCCGTGTTGACAAACACAATGGAATTATCGCGGTGGATCAGGACGGTGTCGGGCGACAGCTCGACCAGGTTTCTGTATCGTTCTTCGCTGCGCTTGAGGTCCCTGAACAGGGTCTCGTAGGGGCTGCGCAGTGTGGCTTCGACGAGCCCTTTGTAGATCATGCCAAACGACAGGAGTATGAGCAGATGGCCGAGTGCGTTAAAAATGCCGTATACGTCGGTATAAAGGGAGAAGGAGATCTCAGCCCCTATTCCGGCGCCGACTCCCAGCAGCAGCGGCTGAAACACGTTTTTGGGCAAGTCTTTCCGCTTGCGCCACAACAGCCACATCGATAGAAGGAAAAGCCCGCATATCACGTATTCGCTGATCTTCTTGAAAGGCGTTAATCCGCCCGGCTCCACAAAACACCGCGGGAAAATGTTCCAGGTGAAGATCGATAGCAGGAGCAGGCTTGTCACGCCCCCCAAAAGAGCCACAAGCAGGCCCGCGTTGAGCCGGCGCTTGACAAACAGCGGGGCCAGCAGAAAAAACACGGCGGTCAGGTAGCGCGTGGCGACCCACAACTGCGTGGCCGTGTCGGGCCCATCCCCCACGACCGCCAGTCCCTTGTACGCCAGCAAGTGGAGCGCATGAAGAATACTGATCGACAGGCAACTTACCATCAGGATCAAGTAAAATCCGCTGTCGATGTACCGCCGGCCGTTCCACCCCACAACAAACACGCTCGCCGTCACAACGCAAATAAACAGCTCTACCCCGCTGTGGAATATAAGGTAATCTTTGCTGTTGACGGCGTAGATGCTCAACAACACGGCAAACAGTGCTGCCACTGCCTGCATCAACTTTGGCCGTTTCAGAACAGTTTCTTTGGCGGATTGGCCAATTCGGTTTTTACTACTCAATCTTGTTCTTTCCTGCCGCAATCACGGTTTTACCGGCTGATCACGGTCTTACCGGCTGATCACGGTCTTACCGGCTGAAGCTTGCCACAGCATCTATTATACTTGATGTGACCGCGGTATGTTCCCGGTAAACGGCAATGCTATACAGCACGACCGAATTTTTGCACCTTCCTGTAGGCTCGGCATCTGTAGGTCCGGAATAATTCGACCCACATTCAGCAAAAATTATGTCGTCATATATAACTATCCAATGCGGCGACCCACTCTTGATGGACCTTTTCCAGCCGGGCCGCCGCAGGAATGGGGCTACGACCACCTGCCGGTGCGGTCGGGCGCGTCCAGGCTCTCTTTGAGCAGCTTGAGAAACTGGGCCCGCGGCATTTTGCGCGCGCCAAGCCGCGCGAGATGGGGATTCGGAACCTGGCAGTCGATCAGCGTGAACCCCCATTCTGTTGCGCGCTGGACAAGCGCCGCAAGTGCCACTTTCGACGCGTCCGCCGCGTCGTGAAACATCGATTCGCCAAAGAAACACCGCCCCAACGACACGCCGTACAGGCCGCCAACCAGCCTGCCGTCCTGCCGACATTCGACCGAGTGGGCGTAGCCGAGGTCGTGGAGGCGCGTATATGCTTCGATCATTTCCGGCATGATCCACGTTCCGCCCTGGCCCGGCCGCCGCGCCCGAGCGCACGCTTCGATCACGTCGCGAAACGCCGTGTCCCAAGTGACCGTAAACGCGCCGCTGCGAAGCGTGCGCGCCAACCGGCGCGACACGTGAAAGTCCTTCGGTAACAACACCATACGCGGGTCCGGCGACCACCACAGGACCGGCTCGCCTTCATCATGCCAGGGGAAAATGCCCGACCGGTACGCCAGCAGCAGCCGTTCCGGGCTCAGGTCGCCGCCCACGGCCAACAAGCCTTCCCGTACCGCGAAGTGCGGCGGGGGAAATACCAGTTCGTCTGTCAGCCGGAAAACAGGCATAGACATTCATTATAGCTTACGCGGAGAGGCCCAATCGTCCACCAACCCCGGCAAAACAAGAGCCACAGAGGGTTTTGCGCGCCCCTCTGCGGCTTCTTCTTTTCAAGAATCAACTGAACTCAAAGTCCACGTGGTCGTCTTTGATTCCAACCACCACGTGGCCGCCTTTTTCCAGCCGGCCAAACAGGATCTCGTCGCTGAGCCGGTTGACGATCTCGGTTTCGATAAGCCGCTGGAGTGGTCGCGCGCCGAACTTAGAGTCAAACCCGTGCTCGGCGAGCCACGTCCGGGCCTCGGGGGTGGTGGCGATCGTGACCTTGCGTTCGGCGAGTTGTTTGCCGACCTCGCCGATAAACTTGTCGACGATCCGCTCGATGATGGGCATCGGCAGCGGGTTGAACGATACGGTGGCGTCGAGCCGGTTGCGGAACTCTGGGCTGAACGTTTTTTCGACGGCCTTGTTGCCCTTGGCGGACTTGTCGTCGGTGGCCGCCAAAAAGCCGATCGCGTTCGAGGCCAGTTCGCGCCCGCCCGCGTTCGACGTCATGATGAGCACAACGTTTCGGAAATCGGCCTTCTTCCCGTTGTTGTCTGTCAACGTGGCGTGATCCATCACCTGGAGGAGGATGTTGAACAGGTCCGGATGTGCTTTCTCGATCTCGTCGAGCAGCAACACACTGTGGGGATGACGCCGGATGTCGTCGGTGAGCAACCCGCCCTGGTCAAACCCGACGTAACCGGGTGGCGCGCCAATCAGGCGCGACACCGTATGTTTTTCCATGTACTCGCTCATGTCGTACCGCGTGAAATGCACGCCCATCAGTTCCGCAAGCTGCTTCGCCACTTCCGTTTTGCCTACGCCGGTCGGGCCCGTGAACAGGAAACAGCCAACCGGTTTCTCCGGCCGGCTAAGCCCGGCACGCGACCGCTTAATCGACGTCACCACCTGCCGGATCGCTTCCTCTTGGCCAAACACCACCTGTTTCATCTCATCTTCAAGCACGGCCAGCCGCTCTTTGTCTGTCGCCGACACGCGCCGCGCCGGGACTTTCGCCATCTCCGACACCACCACCTCGATATCCGCGGGCCGGATCGTTTTCTTACGCCCGTAAAACACCTTGGCGTCGGCCCCGGCCTCGTCGATCACGTCGATGGCCTTGTCCGGGAGGTACCGGTCGTTAATGTACTTCGCCGACAACTCCGCCGCGGCCTCGAGCGCGCTGTCCGTGTACCGGATCCCGTGGTGCTTCTCGTAATTGGCCTTGAGGCCGCGCAGGATCTGCACCGTTTCGTCGACCGTCGGCTCGGCCAACTCGATTTTCTGGAACCGCCGCGACAGCGCCCGGTCTTTTTCAAAGTGATTTTTGTACTCCTCGAACGTGGTCGACCCGATGCACCGCAATTCGCCCGAAGCCAGCACCGGTTTCAGGATGGCGGACGCATCCATCGAGCTGTCCACCGTCGACCCCGCGCCAACCACGGTGTGGATTTCGTCGATAAACAGGATCACGTTCTCCCGTTTCAGCAACTGCGAGATCACCGCCTTCAGGCGCGCCTCGAAATCGCCTCGGAACTTCGTGCCCGCCAGCAGCGCCGCCAGATCGAGCATCAGGATCTCGACACCCTTGAGCGCGTTGGGCACCTCGCCCCGGTGAACTTTCAGCGCCAGCCCCTCCGCCATGGCCGTCTTGCCCACGCCGGGTTCGCCGACGTACACGGGGTTGTTTTTCCGCCGCCGGCTCAACACCCGGATCGTTCTCGTAATCTCTTTTTCCCGGCCAATCAGCGGGTCGATCTTCCCCTCCGCCGCCTTCACCGACAGGTTGACCGTGTACGCCTGCAGCGGGTCATGCGACGGCCGGGGAATTCCCCCTTCCTCGATTTCCTCGTCCGCATCGTATTCCGCCGCGTCAGGCTCCTCCTCAGAATCCGGAATCCCGTGCGAAACATAGTTCAGCACATCCAGCCGCGTGATGCCTTCGGCGCCCAGGAAGTAGGCTGCGTGCGAGTCTTTTTCCTCGAAAATGGCCGCCAGGATGTCGCCGTTATCGACCTCTCTCTTGCCGGAATACTTCACGTGCAGGATGGCCCGTTCCATGACGCGCTCAAACGCAACCGTCTGCTGGATAACCGGTTCCGAACCGCTCGGCGCCCTTTCCAGTTCCTTGTCGAAGAAATCCTCGATGGCCCGTTTGAGCCGCTCGATATTCCCGCCGCACTGCACCAGGATATCGCGCCCGTGCGGGTCGCTTAACATCGCGTAAAGCAGGTGCTCCACGCAAAGGTACTCATGCCGGCGCTTGCGCGCCTGGTTGAGCGCGGCGCTCAGTGTAACTTCCAATTCCTTACTGATAATCACCGTAAAACTTCCTGTTGGGCGACTTCCTGTCGGGCGACTTCCTGTCGGCCACGGCCTCGAGCCGGCTACTCACGCTCCATCGAGCACCTCAACGGATACCCGTTGTTCCTGGCCAGTTTGTGGACCGTTGTGACCTTGGTTTCTGCAACTTCCGCACAAAAAATTCCGCACAGGCCAAATCCTTTCCTGTGTACGGCGAGCATAATCCGTACCGAGTCGTGGTGTGCTTTTTGAAACACCGCTTCAAGTACGTATACCACAAAATCCATGGTTGTGTAATGGTCATTGTGCAGCAAAACCCGAAACCTTGGCGGCGGCTCAAGTTTCGGCCGCGGCGCCTGCCGCGGTTTCGCTACCGCGGGCTTGGCCGGGTTTGTCACGCGTTCACTCATCGATGCCGGCGCCTCGCCATCTCGTGCCTCGCAGCGCGCCCAAAACCGCGGGCGCATTCACTCATGATATCATGTTTTCAACCGCAACATTGGCCTCTCCGGGCGTTATTCGGGCAACCAGGTAATTATACTCGATCATATGCACATCGGGTGTTTGGGGGCACCCGGCAAAACGGGTTTTTCATGTTTTCCGCACGAACTCGGCCACCAACTCCACATGGTCCGTGTGCGGGAAAAGGTCGACCGCGGAGACATCTCGCAGGTCGTATGTCTCCAGCAACGCCGGCAGTTCCCGGACGAACTGCGCCGGGTTGCACGATATGTAAAGCAGGTCGCGCGGGCCCAGTTCCACGAGCCGCCACGTGGCTTTCCGGTGCATACCGGCGCGGGACGGGTCGACGACTGCCGCCGTCTCCGCCGCGGCAGCCACGGGCTCCTTCGCCAGGAGAAGTTCTTTAAGCCAGACCTCGACTTTGGCCGTGGCGAACGTGACGTTGCTCAGCCCGTTGATGGAAACGTTTTGGCGCCCGTCGATCGTGGCGCTCTCCACGTTCTCCACGGACCACACATGTTCGACGAGATCCGAGCACGTCATGGCGATTCCGCCCGCCCCTCCGTACAAGTCATAGAGGTACTGCGGTTGAACCCGTTTCACCCACGCGCGCACTTTTCCATACAGCCGTTCCGCGCCGCGGGTGTTGGTCTGGAAGAAACTGAATGGCGATAGCCGGAACCGCAATACGCGCTCTTTTTCCCCGTCCGGAATCCGGAGTTCCTCCTCGATGGTGGGCGCGCCGTCGATCAACTCGGATTCGTCGGCCGCCGCGACGTCGGCCAGCCCGCGAAACACGCCGTGGTATATGCTGTCGGCGGGCCAGGCGGTTTGCACCGCTTCCACAAACGACGCCCGGTCCAGCGGGCCGTCCGCCGTGATCAGGACCACCATCCGCTGCCCGGTTCTCTTGCCATATCTCACCAGCAGGATGCGCAGAAAGCCTTTCCGCGTCCGCGAATCGAACGCGCTCAGCTTGTTGTTTTCCATCCACTGCCGCACCGACGCCAGCAGCGCCGAGAGGTCCGGCGGGCCGATCCTGCACTCGGCGATTTCCAGGGGCTTGTACCAGCGGCCGCGCGTCTTGAACCCAAGCACGGAATCTCGCTCAAACCTCGGCGGCGGCGGCTGGTCGTACCATTTCGGCGAAAAGGAGAGGTCGACCTTGTTGCGGTAGTGCCAGACCTCGGGCGACGGCTCGACCGGAACAGGCCGCCCCCACAACTCGCCCAGCAGGTCCTCGAGCTCCGCCGCCTTCCGCGCAAGCTGGTCCTCGTACGGAACATCCTGCAGGCTGCACCCGCCGCAATCGCCGAAATGCGCGCACCGTTCGGCAATGCGTTCGGCGTATTGGCCCATTGGGTTCTTACTCCGGCTAAGGCAGCAGGATGGTTTGAAGGTCCGCCCGGGACGCCGCCAGGGCGTCCGGCTCGAACCGGTCCGGTTCGTGCTCGAATATTTGGTGTGACTGCCACTGCGCCACGTGGACCGCCATTATTCCGGCCGGTTTTGCGCCCTGCACGTCCGCGCGCGAGTGATCATACAGCCGTATATTGTTCCGGCCGAACTCGACAAGCGAGTTGCCGCAATTGAAAACAACCGTCCGAACAATTGATATTTCCATGGCCATGCAAAAAAGCTGCTTTCGTCAAAGGGTACAATCGTTGAACTTTAGCTGTTTGAGCCTGCAAAAGGCAATTGGAATTCACAAGAGATCGGACGGATCATTGAACTCCGGCGCCAGGTTGAAACAGTATCCTGTTCCCTATACGATCGGGCCAAGGGAGGAAGAACGGTTTTGGAAATAACTTTGGGCATTGCACAAAAACTCCTGCCGCAAAGGCCGCCCGACGCTCACAAAGGCACGTTTGGCCACGTGTTTGTGGTAGCTGGGTCGAGGGGGTTCACGGGGGCCGTAAAACTGTGCTGCGACGCCGCGATGCGTTCGGGCGCGGGTCTGGTGACGGCGGGTATTCCGGCGCCGCTCGGCGACGCGATATGCGCCACCTTTTATGAGCCAATGAGCCTGCTTTTGCCGGCAACCGAAGAAGAGACGCTGTCGCGCGATGCGCTTGGTCCGGCGCTCGAATTCGCCGAGGGCAAAGACGCCGTCGTATTGGGGCCGGGGCTGTCGCGCAATGCGCAGACGCAGGAATTTGTGCTGGAGTTTGTGCGCCTGGTCCGCGCGCCGATGCTGATCGATGCGGACGGGCTCAACGCGGTGGCCGTGCGGCCGGAGGTCCTGCTCGAGTCGGCGGGCCCGCGCGTCCTGACCCCGCATCCCGGCGAGATGGGGCGCTTGGTAGGCATGAACGCTTCGGAGGTCGTCGCCGACAGGGAGTCGGTGGCATCCGCCTTTGCGGGCCGTTACTCGTGCACCCTCGTGCTCAAAGGGCGTAACACGCTGGTGGTGGGCACGGAACCGGGAGGCACAGTCCGCGGGCCTTTTATCAACACCACCGGCAACAGCGGGCTCGCCTCGGGTGGCACGGGCGACGTCCTGTCCGGCCTGATTGGCGGGCTGATCGCACAGGGCATGGACCCGCTCGACGCCGCCCTGCTCGGCGTGTACGTTCACGGCCTTGCAGGTGATTTGGCCGCAGCAGCAAAGACACAGCGCGGCATGATGGCCTCCGACGTCATTAACGCACTGCCCGACGCCTGGCGTCTACTCGAACAGGACACGCCCCCGCTATGACCGAACTGAGCCGTATCGGCGAATTTGGCCTCATCGAACGAATAGGCAGGATACTGCCAGGCGCACCAACCATTATCGAGGGTATCGGCGACGACTGCGCCGTTGTACGGATTTTCGACCGACTGATGCTGCTTTCCTGCGACATGTTCGTCGAGGACGTCCATTTCCGCCGCGCATATGCCAGCCCCCAGGACGTCGGCTGGAAAGCCGCCACGTCGGCGCTGAGCGACATCGCCGCCATGGGCGGCACACCGCTGTTCAGCCTGGTGTCGCTGGCCTGCCCCGCCACGACGGATTCCGCATACGTCGAGGGCCTGTATCACGGCCTTGCCAACGCGGCCGGTCAGGCGGGCGCCATTGTGGTCGGAGGCGATACAACCATGTCGCCCGCCGGAATCTTCATCGACGTTACTGTCGTCGGCGAAGTCATCGGCAACCGGTACCTCAGCCGGCGGGGCGCCCAATCGGGCGACCTGCTGGGCGTAACGGGCCGGTTGGGCCTGTCGGCGGCGGGGCTGTGGGCCCTGGACAACGGCAAGAACGCACCCGTGCTCGTCGCGGCCCACTATCGCCCGACCGCAAGGATCTCCGAAGGCCAGTGGCTGAGCGGCTGCGAGCACGTAAAGACCATGATCGACATCAGCGACGGTTTTGTGCAGGACGCGGAGCATCTGACGGAAGGTGACCGCCTCGGTTTGGAAATCGATCCCGACAGCCTGCCCATAGACGCCGATCTCAGGCAGTTTTGCCAAGAATACGGCCTCGACCCGCTCGATTTTGTGCTCGCCGGCGGCGAAGATTATGAACTCGCCTTCGCAATCCGGCCCGAAGACGGCGAAGGATGCCTCGCCATGTTCCGCCGCGAGTTCCGCACCCCTATTCACGTTGCCGGCCAGTTCACCAACCAATGGCAAGGCGTCCGCGTTGCCGGACGGTCCAGCCCCAGAACGGGTTACGAGCACTTTCGTAAATAAACGTCACATCATGGTGCAGGAACTGTTATGTTTATCTCAGCAGTGAGCGTTTGCGAACCGCCCGGCGCCGGAGATATCTGGACCGGCAAATTGTACGTGTACGTTCCTTCTGCCAGCCCAGCCCGATCTGCCACTAGCGGCACTTGACCCGTGCCGCCAGCCACGAGCGTACCGCTTGTTGCGGTAGTTCCCATGTTTAGCCACGCCGGCAGCGCGGTTGTCACAACAGACCAATCAAACTTGCAGACCCCGGTGTTCGTTACCGTCATTGTCCCCAAGGTCTCGGTCGCGCCAAAATCGAATCCCGTAACCTCTGCCTCAGGTGGGGACACATCCATCGTGACTACCAACTCCACGTCTATCGGTTTGCCGTTGGTGGTGAATATCAGCACGGCGATCTGGCCGCCCTGTTGCCAATACGCGTTGGTGCGGTCGACAGTAATCTCAATCTCCACACTCCGGGCGCCTTTAATCTTGCCTGCCGTCTGTGAAACAGTGAGCCATGGCGGAATGCTTGAGACGTTAATCATCCACTCCAGTTCCATGCATCCACCGTCATAAAGCGTCACCGTCTGTTGGACCTCATCCGTAGCAAAGCTCACTGGCGAAGGCGTAATCTGCAGCAGCGGAGATTGGGGCAGCGGGCAGCTTACGTCGAAGCGCAGGTGAACGTTGAGGGTTCCGCCGTCGGTTATGACCGGCACAGTCATTGTATAGTTGTTTCCCCAATCCAGCTCACTGCGGTCCAAGTGAAAGTTCAAGGTCTTGTACTGCCAGCCGTGCAACTCCGCCCCTTGTGACAGGTCCACCTCTCGCGCTTCCTCGCTGCCCGTTCCGCCGTTGGACGTATACAGAACGTTGCCCGTGTCCGTCATTTCCACCGTGATGCCGGTTGAGGGATCCGGCTCTTCTATTGACCAATTCAGGTCGCACAAGTGATACACGGGGGGACTTTCGTCTCCCTTGATGTCGGTCGCGTCGCTCCAGAACGATATACCAAGATCGGTCAGCGAGGCGCCAAAATCCAAGGTCGGGTCCATACGCACATCAGGATTCCATCGCGAGTGGTGAAGGTCTGGCGGCGATACCCGCATAGTGCAGATCGCCTTAAATTCCTTTTCCACCGTTTCAGGCCAATAAGACACGGTTATGGGCAGTTGGTAGACGTACCAAGAGGGTATCTGGAGGGTGCGGTCGGCGCGGCACGGAATACTAGCCGAGCCGCCCTGGATGGTTCCTCTCATGAAACCGCCAGTCCCTATAGGCCACTCCACCCTCAGCCAGCGCGGGATATCGACCGGGTTGATCCGCCAATTCAGCTTGCAGAAGGGCGAGTACATATCGATAGTACCGGCCAAAGCACCATCTTTGAAATCCGGACCCGAGGCGCCGAACATCGGGGTCGGCATTTCAAGCGTAACCGACAGCAAAACATAGTCCTGCGGCCCGTTGACGAGGAACTTCAGCGTTGCGGTGTAATCGACCTCCTGCCAATACTCGTAGCTGCGGTCGACGTCAAAGGCCAGTGAGAAACTGCCGTTTGCCAGTATTTCGCCGTTCGTGACGGAAGGCGTCAGCCAAGGCGGAATGCTGGCCGGGTCAATGTGCCAGAGCAGCCCCCGGTCTCCGGTGTTTGTGAGTATAACCGGCCGATACGTTTCGCCCGCTGCAAACCGGACTTGCGAAGGTAAAATCTGCAGGACCGGGTTGAGCGTGTCGCGGTAGATTTGCTCGGGATAGTCTTCGCCGGGCGGTGGCGGGAACAGATCCGGGATCACGCGGACCGGGGTCGTGAACACGTACGGCACGTACGGAATCGGGCTCTGGTAGGTGAGCTCGACAAAGAAACCCGTCCATCCGGTGGTGGGTACAGGCACCTGTCCCACGTAGTCGCCCAGATTGTCGCGATATATGGTTTGGTATTGCCAGATGGGCCCGCGCGTCTCGAGCCGGAAATCGCGTTCGTACGGGGCGTTGGCGTACCACAATTTTGCGCTCTGCGCGGACGTAACCGGTTTCACTCGGATCCTGTTGGTGGCGTTGAACCTGGTGCCTTCAAACGTCCACGAATAGCGCGGGGTCCTTCCGCCCATCAACTGCGCCTGGAAAAACGTCGCTAGACTGTAAATTGCGTCTTCCGTCCCGTCTCCCATGCCGTGGTCGGTGTTTGGAAAATACCGCAGGGCGGTCTCGCCGGGCAGGTCGTCAATGTAGAACTGCGACGAGTCCGGCAGGAAGAACTGGTCGCCCGTCGAGTTCAGGATGAGTTTGGGCATGTACAGCCGGTTTCGGTACTCGTAGGGATCGACCAGCTTGAGCAGTTCCTGGCCCTGCGGCGTGTCGAATCGCGAGAAGATGTCCATATCGACGTAATCGTGCACCGAGTCCGAGTACCCGCCGTAGACGTACATCTCCGGCGGCAGCCCGTTGTAGGCGTTGTAATGGTGGACCATCTGCTCGTCCATGTTCAGCACGTCGATTACCATGGGCACAATGGTTCGCACGCGCTCGTCGGCCGCGCCCGTCAACCACGTCGTCCACCCGCGTTTTGACGCGCCCGTCACCACGAAGTCTTCAACAAAACCCGACTTGTCGTACTCCTGGATGGTGTCCATGGCACGCACCGCGCTCATCACCATCGGGAACAGGGCCGGCCACTTCGGGTCGCCGGTCGTGAGGTACTTGTCGTAGGAGTAGGCGATGATTTCGTCTTCGGACCTCCAGTGCTCGTCTTCGCCCGGCACCTGTTCTTCCCAGAACATGATGGGCTCGCACGGCACCTGCTCTAGGAGCGCGACCACGGATTTCGTGAGCACCGCTATCTGTTTGAGATAGGGCATCTCGTCATCGGGGTAGTCCCAGTTGGGCATGTTGTCCGGTCTCAGGTAGCTGCCGCCCGCGACAACCAGCAGGGCCGTGGTCGATTGAACCTGTTTTGGAACCACAATCGAAAGCCAGTGGCGCCACTCCGGACGATTCACTTCCGCCGTGGTCAGCCAGTCCTGCGACTTCATGTCCAGAACATAGGCCGCCGCCGAGCCCATATCGACCGCGTCCGCCTCTGTATACTCGGGCGGGAACGTCCTGTCTTGCAGGTAGTAATCCAATTCCGTGTACTGCGGCCCCAGCGAAATCGTTATGTTTACGGCCGTCCCTTCGACTACCTTCGTTCCCGCGGCCGGTGACTGCATCATCACGCAGCCCACCGCAACTTCCGTGCTGGCCAACGTGTCGATTGTCCCGATTGTCAGGCCCTCCGCCAGAATGGCCGCCTCCGCCTGCGCCTGCGTCTTGTTATAGAGGTTGGGTACGGTGCGCAACGAGGTGCCGGACCCGAGACTGACGGTAAAGTTTACCGGCGTGCCTTCCGGAACCGTCTCTCCGGCCAACGGATCTTGCCGGATGACGCAGTCGACCGGCACCGTCGGGCTGGATTCATGCCCCACCTCGCCTACTGTCAGCCCCGCCGCTTCGAGAGCCGCCTCGGCGGCCGTCCGCTCCATGCCGACTATGTCGGGCACGGTAACTTCCACCGTGGTGGAACCCAGCGACTTCACGATACTCACCGCCGTTCCGACCGGCCAGGTCTCGCCGGCCGGCGGGTCCTGACTTATGATGAACCCGATGGGCACCGTTGTGCTGTTTTCGCCCGTCACGGCGCCGACCGTGAAACCGGCTGCCAGGATCGCCGCGCGCGCCGCCTCGACCGTCATTCCCACGACGTTCGGCACCGGCTGAGGGCCCGTGGGTTCTTCGATGGTGATGTAATTGGTGCGCGTCAGCGTGCCTTCGCCCGCAAGCGACCGCGCCGTCAGCGTGACACTGTACGAGCCGGCCGTGTCGTAGGCATGTTCCGGGTCGCGCAAGTTGCTGACACCGTCGTCGCCGAAACTCCACTCCCACGTGCTCACGTTCGAGGTGCCCGCCGCCGTCAAATCCGTGAAGTAAATAACCTCATTCTTCTGCGCGCGCACTTTGGTCGCATAAAAATTCACATTCGGCGCCACCGGCCGCGTTGGCGGCGCAACACGGCATTCGGTACTTACAATGTACGGCGCGGGCAGGCCCTCGACAATCATCCCGCTGTCATACTTGAACTGAACAAAGAACGCCGTCCACGCCGTCGCCGATCGCGTTGGCTCCGCTATGTACCGGTTCACGCCCGACGGCGAGAGCACCGTCGACGCCCAGTACGGCGGATTCGGCTGCAACTCCGTGTTGAACCGGAAATCGCGCGTTGGCGACGTCGCCGTCCACAGCAACACTTCCTGCGGCGCGGTTTCCGTGGTCACAATTATGCGAATATTGTCGGCCACCCACGACAGCACCGGCAGGTCCCGCTGCTCGACCACGCCTTTGTACCACGGCACCAGCGACGCAATCACGTTCTGGTAGCCGCCCATCCCGTGGTTGGTGTTGGGCGCATACGTGATGTGACGCAACCCCAGCAGGTCATGGAAATAGAACTGGGCGCTGTCCGGCAGGAAGAATTCGTCGCCCGTCGAGTTGATCACCAGCTTGGGCATGATCAGCCGCTCGCGGTACTCGTAAGGATCCACGATTTTGAGCAGTTCCTGGCCGTCGGCGGAATCAAAGTGCTCGAAGATGAACAGGTCGACGTAGTCCTCGATGGCCTCGCTGTAGAACCCGTAGGACGACCGGTGGTGGTCCATCTGGGCGTCCATGTTCAACACGTCGATCACGATCGGCGCTATTGCGCGGACGCGATGGTCGTACGCGCCGGTCAGCCACGTGGTCCAGCCCCGTTTCGAAGCCCCCGTCACCACAAAATCATCAATCGTGACGGGCGTGGACCGTTTCTTCATGAAGTCCTGGACCGTGTCCATGGCGCGCACCGCGCTTTTCACCATCGGCAGAAGCAGCGGCCACGTCGGATCGGGATCACCGTCATTATAGGTCTCGAAAAACTTGTTGAAGGTGTAGGAGATGATCTCGTCTTCGTCGCGGCCCACCTCCATGTAGCGCTCGTCAAACTCATCGCTGAACTTCAGATTTTCACTCGGAATCTGGTTGAGCACCACGATCACCGAACCCGTGTCTATCGCCACCTGGGACAGGACCGGGTCTATTCCCGACGGCGCCGGCGAGCCCGCCTGCGCGCTCGTGTTGTCCCCCCCGGAAACCATCAGCAGCGCCGTGCTGTTGGTGATGTTCGGCGGCACCAGCAGCGTCACCCAGTGTTTCCAAATCGGCAAATCGACTTCTTCCGCCGTCCTCCACTGCTGCGACGTCATCAGAATGATATACCCAGTCACGCCATAGTTGTTGACCGTGCGCTTGAGCTCGTAGCGGTAATTGAAGTCGGCGCGCCGCATGAAATCGTCCAGCGGCCGCCATTCAAACACGGTGATCAGCGCCTCTTTGGTCATGGTGTCGGACTCGACCGACGTGGACACCGTCAGCTTCACCGAATACGTGCCCGGCGCCAGGTACTTGTGAGTGGGCCGCATTTCGGTGCTGGTCGTTCCATCGCCAAAATCCCATTCGCGGCTCGTGATCGGGACGCTCCCGAACAGCGACGTATCCGTGAACGTAATCGAGTCGTTGATCAGCGCCCGCGTCCTGCTCACCGTGAAATCCGCTGTCAGCGGCGCATAAACGACCTGCAGTTCTTGCTCGGTGGTCGAGGCGCCATGCTCGGTCGACACCGTCAGGCTCACCTTGTACGTGCCCGGCGACGTATACATGTACTTCGGGTTCGACTTCGTGCTGATGTTGAGCAGCCCGCCCGGATCCCCAAAGTTCCACCGCCACCCCGTAATCGGCTTCGACCCGGCCATCGACACATCCGTGAACTGAATGTACTGGTTGACGTAAGGCAGGCCATATTCAAATGCTGCAACCGGAGGCACCTTGGTCTGTACGAAAATAAGATTCTGCTTGGTTTCCGTGTGGCTTCCGTAGTCGTTGGCAACCGTAAGCGACACCGTATACTTGCCGGCGGTTTCATACGTGTGATAGGGGCTGGTGCTGATGCTTGTATCGCCGTCCCCGAACGTCCATGCCCAACTCTTGATCTGCCCCAGGCCCGACGAGGACCGGTCCGTGAACTTGACCGTCTCGCCCTGGAAAAGAGCGAGCGGCGTTGCCGTGAAATCCGCTATCGGCCCCTGACCGCCAACCAGGATGTAATCTTTGCGAACAGCCGTTTCAGTCCGGTTGGCGGTGCTGACCTTCAGCGAGACTTGGTGCGCCCGTTCCTGCGTAAAGATATGGGAAGGATTCTGCGCGATACTCTTGGTGCCGTCGCCGAAATCCCATTCGTGTGAAATCACCGGGCCTTCCGACGACTGCGTAAGGTCCGTAAATCTTACCAACTCGCCCGGCTGCGGCGAACGCTTGTCCGCCGTAAAGTCGGGAACCAGCACCGCGTTGGCATATACTTCCACCGTCTTGGCCACCGCACCCGGAGATTCAACTACCACCGCCCCGCTGTTGGCGCCCAACGACATTCGGCTCCGGTCTACACGAATCGAAATTGTGATGGGATCAAGCGGGCCGTCGCTCACGCACCCCGTATTGCCGTTCGTGCACGACTGCGGCAGAATCCATGGGTCAAGCGACGTTACCGAAAGCGGGCTCATCTCGCGCGCCGTCGCGTTTTTCGTCACCGAGATCTGGCGCGTCACCACGTTGGACCCAAAGTCCAACTGGGTCGGTGAGACCGTCAGCTCGACTTGCGTATCCGGTGGGCAACCGATCAGGCTGCCGGTGACGCTTATCAATACAAGTAACCCGAAAAGGCATTTGCGGGCGCGAAACATGCGGCTACCCCTCCTCAGAAATACGCCGGACACACAACCTTTTTCCCCGGTCGGGACATCTTAAGACCATCATGCCAGTTTCAATCAAAAGAGTCAATAGATTATTCATGGCTAAGTGGTTAGTTTCAGGCAGTTATAGCTGACCGGCAACGCAATCTGTGCGAAAAATGACCGTATTGCGGCCAAACTCGCCGCTGCCGCTCTACCCAAAAACCCAACTGTCAGCCGCATCAAGACTTGCAGCAAATCCGCAACACGTCTTGTGGTCCCATCTCCGGTTTCAGCGAATCAAGCGCCCCCGCCTCACCCGGAGCTACGCACTCGCCGACACGCCGGTAGAATGCATTGCGCTCCTTCCTGGACG